>JBASBA010000059.1:0-1541 GCA_049650885.1 Alteraurantiacibacter sp.
GATCTGAACCTGATTGCGGACGGCAATTCCACGCTGGAGCACAACATCCCGGTGTCGCGCCTGTATGAAGACGTTCTGCAATTTTTCAGCCAGTCCAACACCAATTATACTCCGACGCTGGTGGTGGGATATGGCGGGTTGGCCGGCGATCCATACTGGCGTCAGGCAACCAATGTGTTCGAACAGCCGCTGCTGATGGCACATACTCCGCCCGCTATTCTGAGAGCCGACAACGCACGCCGCACGACCGCACCCGAAGGCGACTTCGTTGATGACGATATCGCGCGGGAATCCAAGAAACTGGCAGATCGGGGAGTTCTTGTGTCCATCGGTGCGCATGGCCAGCAGGCCGGCATTGGCACGCATTGGGAAATCTGGTCTTTCGTACGCGGCGGGATGACGCCGCTGGAAGCCTTGCAGGCGGCCACGATCGTGCCTGCACGGTCCCTTGGGATGGATAGTGAAATCGGCTCTCTGGAGGTTGGCAAGCTGGCCGATCTGGTGATCCTAGACGGCAATCCGCTGGACAATATCCGCAATACAGAACGCGTGAATACCATTGTTCTGGGTGGCCGTGCCTATGACGCGCAGACGATGAATGAAACCGTTACCGGCAACGCAAGACGCGCGCCCTATTGGTGGGAATAGGTTGGGGGCAGGGCGGGGCGCCTAGTCCCGCCCGATACCATTGCGCAGCATGTCACTAGCCAGATCGGCGATGCGATCGGCCTCTGCACCCTCGTCCCATACCGAATAACGCAGGCCGAGAAAGACGTTCATGCCCATGAGCGCCCATGCATGGGCTTCGTCCATGCCAGTCTGAAAGTCTCCTGTGTCCTCGCCCTTTTTCAGGCGGGCAAGGATACGCCTTGCAGTCGTCTCGTAATGATCGCGGAAGCTGGCCGGATCGACGAACTCTGCCTCGTCGATGATGCGGTAGACTTCCTTCTTGTCGTGCGCGAATTCCAGGAATGCATGCAGTGCGGCGCGCTCCACTTGAAACGGGGAGAGTTCCGGAGTGATCGCGCCAGCTGCGTGGCTCGCGACCTGTCCGCTCATATCCTTCACCAGCGCGCGGAAGATCTCGTCCTTGCTATCGAAGTAGGTGTAGAAACTGCCCAGCGCCGTGCCCGCCCGCCGCGTGATCCCGCTTATTGATGCATCGTGAAAACCCTTTTCGCCAAACTCCTTGGCCGCCGCATCCAGCAGCTTGCGAAGGGTCTGTCGTCCGCGCTCTGTACGAGGAACCTTGGTCTCACCCTTTGGCGGGCGCGGATTACGTGTTGCCATTCTGCAATGGCTAACCGCTTTTCATGCCAAGCGCAAAAGTTTAAAGTTGAAAGGTGGTTCATGTTTCAATATGCGGGCAGGCAATAAGAAAACGTTCTTGGGAGAATACTGATGTCGAAAGCCAATCTATGGCAGTCCGCCGCTACGGCTGCCGTTTTTTGCGCGATGGCCATGCCCGCACAGGCGCAGCAGACCGTCGATTCCGATCCGGAAGTAGAGGAAGCGACGGGCGGCGCCATCATCGTGACAGC
>JBASBA010000060.1:0-2394 GCA_049650885.1 Alteraurantiacibacter sp.
ATCTTAGGCTCTGCAAAATCCGAATAGCAAGGGCCGCGCACACGTCTTAAACAGGGCACCATAACGTTGATTGCCGCGTTAGGCGTACACTCACAGGGTCTATTCTCCGATGACTCAGTGGACCGGCGTGGGGTCATTCCGGACAGATGTCATCTTGTGTCAGCAGAAACATACACTCTCAAAAGGACGGCTTGCTGTGAGTAAAAAGGCGTACCCAAACCGGCATGGCTACAAAAACATGGCCAGTAGAATCGAAAAAGGATGCCAAGTGAGCGGCTTTGGAGAACCAATCCAATACGAAAACAGGCAGATCCGGGCAGAATTCCTGACTAGCCGGTTCGACATCAATACCGCGTGTCTATTAGTTTACTACTTTGAAGCCTGATTCGACAGAAACTTCGTCACCGCGATCAATTTAACGCCGATCCTGATTGAAAAAGTGTTTCCGAACTTTCCTTATGAAGACGGCGCAAAGAGCGCTGCTTCATTTTGAAAGGAAAGATTCATGAAGGCTCTTGAATTGAAAAAGCCCGACATCGGCGTCGGCAAAAATCTGGCGATTGCTGCGGGTATGACCGCAGTTGCCGCCGTCGCAGGTGCTGAAGTAGCGATGGCCGGTGCCGACGGCACGTTCGACACGGCCCTGGATACCTTTACCGGCTTCCTCGAAGGCTCCGGCGGTAAGATCATCACGGTCATGTCGCTCGCCGGCGGTATCGTGGGGCTGGCATCGGGACGCTTCTCGCTCGGCCAGGTCGCGATCCCCGTAGGCGTGGGTGTCGGTGCCGGCACCGGTATCCCCATCGTCACCTCGACAGTCACCGCGACGATCTGAGCGGGCAGGGCGGGGCGCCTTGCCGCTCCGCCCACTCCTTTGGAGGGGCAACACATGGATCAATATGCAATTCCCAAACATCTGGACGATCCTGAACTGAGTGGTTTTTGGACGCTCGATGAGTTTCTGGTGATGATCATCCCATTCGTATGGGGCGTTCTGAGCCAGCACATCATCATCGGGCTGTGTTTATCGATTGGTGCTTGGCTGGGTTATCGCAAACTTCGGGCAGGGCGTTCGATGTATTGGGTCTTGCATTACGCTTACTGGCATCTGCCAGGAGGCTTCTTCGGTCTGAAAGTCGCCCCACCATCTCATCTTAGAGTTCTGGCGGGCTGACATGGATATCTCAATCTCTCACGATATGGCGCAGCGTGCGCTCAGGCAGCGCAACATGCTGGCGATCGCGACGCTCATTCTGGCGGTGCTCGTCGGGCTGATGTTCAACGCAGCCTCGAACCGCGACCGCGAAATCATCCTGCAGCCGGTCGTACCGAACCAGATGGCCATATCGAGCTCTGGCGTATCGTCCGACTATCTCGAAGCGATCACGCGCGACACAGCGCAGCTTGCTCTCAACCGATCGCCGGAGACCCTGCAATACTGGATGGACAACATCCTCGCGATCACCGCGCCCGAGGCGCGCGGAGTTCTCAAGGGACGCCTCCTTCGCATCCTCGACGAACAGTCCGGATCGCAGGTCACGCAGTTCGTGACGATCGACTGGATCAGGGTCGATCCCGACGCTCTCACCAGCGAAGTGGGCGGAGTGCTGCACACCGTGGTCGGTTCGAAGGACGTGCGCCGCGAACACCGCGTCTTCCGCTTCAAATGGAAATACGAAGGCCTCTCGCTGAAGCTGATGGGCTTCGGGGTCGTGGTAAAAAAGGATGAAGAGACATGATCCGCACATCGCGCAGCATCGCAATTGTCCCAGCATTGGCGGCAGTATCGCTGTCCATGCCGGCACTGGCTGACGAGACCATCGTAGCCAGCGACAACGGTTCGGTCGAGTGTCAGGCATCCGCCAAGGATCTGACCCGCATATCGCTCAAGGACGATCAGTTCGCGGCGGTGTCCAAGGTCACCACCGGCATCGAGACGGAGGATTTCGCGGTCGTGCATGAGCCGACCCGCGGGGATATCTATATCTCCGTGCCCGAAGGCTACGAGCGGCCGACAATCTCGTTCTTCGGAACCACGATCAAGGGCTTCGTCTACAAGTTCACCTGCAACGTGGGCGGCGACGACGCGAAACAGGTGTTCATCGCCAATCCCGAGCTGGACGAACCGGCGGCGCCTATGCTCGCTTCCCGCAGTCAGCTTCCGATCAAGGACCAGGCCGTCGATCTTGTAACGGCCATGTTCGAGCAGCGGCCGGTCACCGGCTACGAAGTGCGCGATATCGCGCTCACGCCCGTCAAAGTCGGCACCCTTAAAGTGCAGCTGATGAGCGAATATCGCGGGCTCGAGATGTCCGGCAAGATCCTTCGTATCGAGAACACCGGCCCCGAACCGATCACGGTCTCCGAGGAACTGGTCGCCTCCCAGGGCGCGAT
>JBASBA010000061.1:0-2312 GCA_049650885.1 Alteraurantiacibacter sp.
GTCGGCATGTACGAGAACCAGCTCAACAGTCAGGAAGCGCGGATGAACGGTGTCGACGGGGCCATGTCCCGTGTCGCCGGGATGGAAGAGGAGATGCAGGCGCTGCGCTCCGAGAACCAGCAGATGCAGGCCGATGGCAGCCGCGTGCTGGAAGCCTATGAGCGCGAGAACCAGCAGCTGCGGCAGCAGGCAAGCCGGAGTGGCGGTTCGGGTTCGAACTTCCGCGCGCCGCCGCGACCAACCGCGCCTGGCCCTGCGGCCGCCGCGCGTCTTGCCGGACCGGTCGCGACAGCGGCCAATGCAGTGGCAACACAGCGGCGTAGCAATGCGGTGTCGATGGTGTCCTTTACCGAAGGCAATCAGGGAACCGCGCGGCGGATCGATTCCACCAAGGGCGCTACGACCTATACGGACAGCCCGAACTACCTGCCGCCCAACTCGATCGCGACCGCGAAGGTCGTCGTGGGCGTGGACGCCGCCACCAATGTCAGCAGCCAGAGCGATCCGCTCCCGGTCCTTTTACGGATCACTGGCCCGGCGCGGTCGGTCTTCTCCGAAGGAAAGCTGCTTCGCACCAAGGTCCAGGGCTGCATGGTCAATGGCGCAGCCTATGGCGATCTGTCCTCGGAAAAGGTCTATATCAAGCTGCAGCGGATGACCTGCCCGCAGCCCGGCGGGCGCTATGCGGTGTCCGAGGTCAAGGGCTTCATCTCGTTCGGCGGCAAGGTCGGCGTGCGCGGACGCGTGGTGAGCCGCGAAGGCTCGCTGACGACGCAGGCATTCCTGGCAGGGCTAGTGAGCAGCGCGGGCAGTGCAATCAACGGTTCGTTCTCCAACCCGTTCATATCCGATGGCGGCCGCGAAAACCCCGATGCGGGTGAGATCGGTCTGCGCGCTCTGGGCGGCGGGGCCGAACAGGCCGGAACCAGCGTGTCGGAATATCTGATCGAACGCGCGGAACAGTATCAACCCGTCATCGAAATGCCGACCGGCGCCAATGTCGAGGTCGTGTTCCTCGATGGCACCTTCGTGCGCAATTGAGGAGAGACCCATGCGTAAACTCATCATAGCTCTGGCCGGCGGCGCGACCGTCCTTTCGGGAACGGCGCTCTATGCCGCGACGACATTGGGTTCCGATGTCACCGAAGCTCTGTCGAACAGGCTGCCCAAGACGAAGCTCACCGCGGTCGATTGCGACAAGATCGACGGCTTGTGCGAAGTGCAGGCGGGATCGAACCTGTTCTACACCGATGCAGGCGGGCGCTACCTCATCGTCGGACGTGTCTATGACATGGAAACGAAGCAGGATCTGACTGCTGCGCGCCTGCTCGAGATCAACCCGGCTTCGCTCCTTGGCGGTGCCGGAGGGGCATCCGCCGATGCCGATGGTCCCAACCAACTCGCCGGCAGCGGCACGCGCAAGGCTCCGGCCATGAAGACGCAGGTGTCCCTGGCGGGATTGCCTGCATCGGGCGCGATCAAATGGGGTGCGGGCAAACATACCGTCACGGTCTTCAGCGACTTTCGCTGCGGCTATTGCAAGCGGTTGCACGACACCCTTGCCGATATGGACGTGAAGGTCGTCGAACGGCCGATCTCGATCATGGGCACCCGCCCGCTTTCCAACGCCGTGATGTGCGCCGACGACAGCAAATCGGCTCTTCGCGCCGCCTATGGCGGGCAGCTGCGGGGCGGGGCAGGGCAGTGCGACACCTCCGGCCTCGATGCCAATGAAGCGTTCGCCAAACGCAATGGCTTCACCGGTACACCCGTCATCGTGCGCAGCGATGGCGCCGTGGTCCATGGCTACAGGCCGCGCGCCTTCCTCGAAAACTGGTTGAAGGGAGCATCCTGATGCGCAGCCATCTGTCACACCGTAAGCCTGTAAGCCTTGCCGCCATCGCTCTTGCCGCCGCCTCGCTCGGCGGATGTTCGACGCTGGGCGGCAATATCAACGGATCGTTCACCTGCAATGCGCCCGACGGAATCTGCGCACCCTCGACCACGATCGACGATCTGGCGCTTGCGGAAATCGAACCCAGTGCCGGGGACTTTCTCATTTCACCTGCCGGTCCTTATCCCGCGAACGCCGGCGACGGACGCTTGCAGGTCGCTTCCGCACCAGCTCCGGTACCTGCCGCGCAGCAGTTCCAGCTCAGTGTGGTCTTTCCGACTTACGTCGATGCGGCGGGCGTTGCCCATGAGCGTGGCTCCGTGGTCGCAGCCGCACGGCTGCCCGGTCGCAGCGCGGATAATGTCGAACTGGCATCGCGCGCGCAGGCCCGGCCCGCTCCCGGTCTGCTTTCGCTCGC
>JBASBA010000062.1:0-24582 GCA_049650885.1 Alteraurantiacibacter sp.
GCACCATCCTGGTCGATCGCGATCTGCCGGAACAGGAATTGCTGGAGGAAGCATTCGGCGAACTGGCAGGGCGCAAGGTGCAGATCAGCGTTCCCCAGCGCGGCGAACGGCGCAGGCTGATGGAACAGGCCAGCCGCAATGCGACAGAGGCGCTGGACAGGCGGCTGGCCGAAACCGGCACGCAGGCCAAGATCATGCGCGAAATGGCGGAATTCCTTGAACTGGCAGATATTCCTGCGCGCATAGAGATTTACGACAACAGCCATATCCAGGGCAGCAAGGCCGTGGGGGCGATGGTGGTGGCAGGGCCGGAAGGCTATCTGAAAAACCAGTATCGCAAGTTCAACATAAAGTCTGCGCAAACGAACGACGATTTCGCCATGATGCGCGAGGTGATGCACCGCCGTTTCAGCCGTGCGATGAAGGAAGATCCGGATCGGGAAGGCGGACTGTGGCCCGATCTGGTCCTGCTGGATGGTGGCAAGGGACAGATGTCATCGGTACGCGACACGCTGGAGGAACTGGGCATCGAGGACGTGCCGCTGATCGGTATCGCCAAGGGTCCGCACCACGGGCGGGAAGGGCGCGAGGTGTTCCACTTCCCCGACGGGCGCGAAAAGATGCTGCCCACCAATTCGCCGGTCCTGTTCTATCTGCAACGCCTTCGCGACGAGGTGCATCGCTTCGCCATTGGCGCGCACCGCGCGAAACGCAGTCGCGCCATCAGCGCCTCACCTCTGGATGAGATTCCCGGTATCGGCCCCTCGCGCAAGCGGGCCTTGCTGCTGCACTTCGGCACGGCGAGCAAAGTGCGCGCGGCGTCTCTGGAGGATTTGCAACGCATCCCCGGTGTCAGCGCCAGCGTGGCGCGGACGATCTATGATTTCTATCATGCCGGAGGGTGAGATCGGCTTCAATTTGTCGCTGTTGGGTGAACAGCCGCCTCGTCCGCTTGTCGAGGCGCGCTTCGGGGTGATTCTCAGATAGTCTGGTTCGCCAGATTATCCTGCGCTTTCAATCGCCGTGCCTGAAATGCGAAGCGCGCCGCTTTGCCGACATCGCTTTGGAAGGAGGAGTTCACGATACCGCCAACGGCGGAACCCAGGATCGGTACGATCATTCCGGCGCGGCTGCGGAAGGAAGTAAGGGCAATGGCACGCGATACACGTTCCACCACCTGATCGATAACCGGGGTGATTTCTTCGTGATCTGCGTCCACCAGTTCGCCGTCAGCGCCAATGGCACCTTCCAGTGCGGCAATGCGTTTGGCGCGTTCTTCCGGCTCGTCGAGAGCAGACAGTTCCAACACTTGCAGGCGGAACAGCTTTTCGCGCGGTCCGTCTCCAGCGTAGCCATAGGCCTTGCCGGTATCGCGGATCACACGCAGGGCGATCGCAATCGTTGCAGGGATATCCAGGCCAGCCGTTAAAACGCCGCCAAGGCCCGCAGCCGCGCCACTTGCACCGCTGATGCCCCTGGCCGCGCGAGAGACACTTTTGGCAGCATCGCGCGCCGCCTCAAGATCGCCTGGATCGTGCTTGAAATTCACCAGCTTGGGCGCGGCGACGGCTGTATCCAGACCCTTCAGAACGGCCTCTACCAATGATTTGGGCACCATGCCGGCAATGGCCTTGCCGAACGGATGCGTCAGGCGTTCTACGCCGCGACCCAGCCACGATGGCTTGCTGCGACGATAGCGGAGCTGTTCTTTTTGAATATCCATGCATGGATAACGAGGGGCATCGCTTCACGTTCCGCCAGCGGCAAAGGTGGGGCGCGTCAAGTGTGGCGCAACATGCCTTCCTGCGTCACGCTGGCGACAAGTCTGCCCTCGCGCGTGAAAATCTGGCCCCGACCAAAACCGCGTGCGTGGCCGGACCAAGGGCTTTCGGTGACATAGAGCAGCCATTCATCGACACGGAAATCCTCGTGAAACCAGAGAGCGTGATCAAGGCTGGCGGCTTTTACGGACCCGTCCTGAATAGCGATTCCCTGCGGCTGCAACGCGGTGCCCAGCAGTTGATAATCCGAGATATATGCCAGCACGGAACGATGCACTGATGGCTCGGGCGGAAGTGAAGACACCGTGCGAAACCACAGATGGCTGATGGGTGCGCGAGGTTTTGGATTGACCCAGTCGCGCGGCTCCACAGAACGAAAATCAATGGGCAAAGGCCGCAGAAGCAGGCGTTTTAGCATGCCGTCGGGTAAATTGTCCGCAAGTTCGCGTTGCAACTTTACATCGGGAACCAGATCGTCTGGGCCGGGCACATCCGGCATTTGCGGCGCCTGGTGATCCGGCCCTTCCACCGGAAGCTGGAACGAGGCGGTAAGGTTGAGGATCGGTTTGCCATCCTGGCTGGCCACCACGCGCCGATTGGAAAAACTGCGTCCGTCAAGATCACGCTTCACCCGGTATTCGATCGGCAGATCATCGCTGCCGGGCCGCAGAAAATAGGCGTGCAGCGAATGCGCCTCGCGCGCATCATCCACCGTGCGGCGGGCTGCGCCAAGAGCTTGAGCGATAGCCTGACCGCCAAACACGCGCCCCGTACCATCCGGGCGGCGCTTGCCGATGAAGCGGTCTCCGCCCTTGGGCTCCAGATCCAGCAGGAGAACGAGGTCTGCGACCAATTGTTCGGGCGTGTGGGACGATTGCGAAGCCATCTCTTGGCCCATTACTCGACATCCCCATTTCGTCAAGCAGCAGACCCTAGAGAAGTCCCGGCACGCGGCGCGCAATGCGGCAGCCAAGCGCCTTGAACCTGTTCTTGCCAGGCCAGCGCAGCGGAGGGTTCGGGTTCATGCCAAACCTTCGCAAAAGCTGATTGAAAGCGCGTGCATCGGCCTCGTCGTAACTCCACTGCGAACGCCAGGTTATCGATAGCGAAATCGAAGGGAGTGGCCCATTGCGCACATAATGCGGTGCCATGACTGGCACATACACCCCGTCACCCGCTTCCATCTTCAGGGTAAGGCCGAAATCATCCAGGCTGTCGTTCCACGGCAATTCCCGCGCGCCGCCGGTGTGATAGGCTTCGTGCACGCCATCAGGCGCGAAGCGCGTATCACCGGCAGGGAAGACAGTCATCGCCTTGCTACCCCGCAGTTGCAGCAGGATATTATGCTCCGGATCGAAGTGGTACGGCGTGACAGCATCGGGGCTGGAGACGAAAATAAAGCCACGCGGTGTAATGATCTCTCCCGTCCCGGCCTCGATCTCCTGCCGCATTTCGTCCAGCAATTCGTGCAGCATGGCGGCGTATGACGGAACCTGCTCGATATTCTTTAGCACGGCCCAGCTGTTGGCCGTATCGATTTCCCTGATCGTATCGCCGATGGAAAGGTTGGTTGAACCCGGCTTGCCGGTTATGCCGACAGGCAAGTCACCGCGATTGTATTCCACGCTTGATTCCGGAAGACTCTCTCCCAGCATCACCAGCGCCTCAAGCTCTAGCAGGGGATGATAGACAAGGTCGTGCGCAAATTTGTTTGCGCCTTCGGGGTAGGATGCCCCGAAGTAAGCGCGGCTGCGCGCGGGAAAAACCTGCTTTGCGCCCACGGATCGGCCGTGAAGATTGCCGACATAATGGCTCATGCGATGCCCCTTGCGCCGCGTCCGGTTTCCATTCGGATCACGGCGGCAAAAGCTGCGCGGCGAAGACGGCCGCCGATACCTATGGAAAGCCTTTCGATGGTTCGGCGCTCTCGCCAGAGGTGGTCAATCATGGGATGCTCCGGCGAAGCGCAGCTATCCGCCCATTCGAACCCGTCCTGATCCAGCATGGCCAGGTTTTCCTTTTGCAACAGAACGCCGGGAGAGAAGCGGGCGTACTCCTCGTCAAATGCGGTCTTGAAGGAAAATGCGTGGCGCCCGGTCGTGAAGCTGGCCAACATCGCGATTGCCCTGCCATCCAGTTTCAGGGCGAGGCGTTCCAGCCTGCCGCGCGCGGCGGCCCCGGCGATGGCGTGCTGAAAAATGGTGCGCGTATTCTCGTTCGATTGCAGGGCCGAACCGGCATCCCCTTTCCAGCCGAGCGCCTCCAGATCCAGAAAATCACGCGTCCATTCGGCCACCTGCGTGTAATCCGTCAGCCGATCCACGCTCACTTCGCCTTCTTCGCAAAGGCGGCGATACTGGCGGCGCAGTTCCTTGATTTTCTTGGCTGAGAGCGAGGAGGCCAGATAGTCTCCTGCGGACTGCCTTGTCCGTATCATGGCGCGTTCTTCGGTAAACACCCGTGCCGCAGGACGATTGCCTTTTTCCAGCACCGATACCAGCGCATCGCGCAGTGGACCATGCGCTGGAACGTGGGAGAGATGCAGGAAGACCGACATTCCGGCCCCCTTGTCGCACCAGTCCAACAGGCCACGCCAGAATTGGTGTTCAAAGCCCTTTGCAACCAGGGGCAGACCCAGAAAGCAGTTGGGATGCAGCCAGTTGCGCAGGTGCGGGATGGGATGGCCGTAATAATCGCGTGTGCGAACCACCGGCATCAAACCTGTCAGCTTCACCCCTGTTTCCATCGCCAGCAGGGTGGTGTGGCCCTTCGCATCCAAAGCCCGCAAGGATGGCAGCAGGAACCAGCTTTCATAAAAGGGATTGGGCTCTGCCGCGCATCGGGCCAGCGCGTCCCATGCGCCGATCCTTTCTCGCCGATCAAAATCGCGCCAGCCGTATTCGCGGACCGTCACGGGTGGCGCGGAAACCTGGCTTGCCGCGTCGGCAAAACCTTCGCCGAACGCGCCAAGCCGGGCGAGGGACCGCGGGAAGGGGACATCATGCGCCAACGAAGAAGGTTAACCCACGGATAGATGGAAATACGCAAGACATATCCGTTTCATAGGGAAGCAGGGCACAAGAAACCTTTAAATACCAAGGTAAAGAAAACCCTGCCCGGCACGCGCCAGGCAGGGTTTCGGTAACCATCAAAGGTTGGTTTCGATCAGATCGCCAAAGCAGCCAGCAGCAGCAGGGCCACGATATTGGTGATCTTGATCATGGGGTTAACCGCCGGACCTGCCGTATCCTTGTAGGGATCGCCCACGGTATCACCTGTTACTGCGGCATGATGGGCGTCAGATCCCTTGCCGCCGTGATTGCCGTCCTCGATATATTTCTTGGCATTATCCCATGCACCACCACCGGCAGTCATGGAAAGCGCCACGAACAGGCCGCCCACGATCACGCCAAGCAGCAATGCGCCCAGCGCGGCGAAGGCATTTTCCTGGCCAGCCACCATGTTGATGACGAAATACACTACGATAGGTGCCAGCACCGGCAGCAGCGAAGGGATGATCATTTCCTTGATCGCTGCCTTGGTAACAAGGTCCACCGTGCGGGCGTAATCGGGCTTTTCGGAGTAATCCATGATGCCCGGCTTTTCCTTGAACTGGGCACGCACGTCCTTCACCACATCGCCCGCAGCGCGGCCAACGGCGGTCATGCCCATGGCGGCAAACAGGTATGGCAGCAATGCGCCCAGCAACAGGCCGACGATAACGTAGGGGTTCTCCAGGCTGAAATCGACATCGACGCCCGGGAACAGCTCCGCCAGATCGGTGGTGTAGGCAGCGAACAATACAAGGGCCGCAAGCGCTGCCGACCCGATGGCGTATCCCTTTGTCACGGCCTTGGTGGTGTTGCCCACGGCATCCAGCGCATCGGTTTTCTCCCGAACGCTTTCATCCAGACCCGCCATTTCGGCAATACCACCGGCATTGTCCGTCACGGGGCCATAGGCATCTAGCGCCACGACCATGCCTGCCAGCGCCAGCATCGCGGTGGCGGCATAGGCAATACCCATCAGACCGGCGAGCTGATAGCTGCCGATGATGCCGGCCACGATGGCAAGCGTGGGCAGTGCAGTGGATTCCAGGCTGATGGCCAGCCCCTGGATCACATTCGTGCCGTGGCCCGTTTCCGATGCCTTGGCGATTGAGCGGACCGGACGGAAATTGGTGCCCGTGTAATACTCCGTGATCCAGATGATGATGCCGGTCAGAAACAGACCGATGAGCGAACACCAGAACAGATCCATTCCGGTAAACGGTGCCAGCGCCGATGTGCCTTCTTCCGCCAGCGGTGCGCCCGGATCGACGTTGGCCAGGTTCTCTCCGCCGATAACAGCATTCATATCGCCCAGCGCATATTGCGTGACGAGGTAGATCAGCGGAACCGCGAGCACGGCGGTGACGAGAAAGCCCTTGTACATGGCCCCCATGACATTCGTGCCGCTGCCAAGCCGGACGAAATAGGTGCCGATGATGCTGGTGACAATGCAGGCACCGCCGATCAGCAGGGGCAGGGCAACAAGGCCGGAAAATACGTCGGCTGTAGTGCTGTTCGAAAGGAGCAGCAGCGTCAGCACCATCGTGGCGCCCACAGTTACGACATAGGTTTCGAACAGGTCAGCGGCCATGCCGGCGCAATCGCCGACATTGTCACCCACATTGTCCGCGATCACGGCAGGGTTGCGAGGATCATCCTCCGGAATGCCGGCTTCCAACTTGCCGACAAGGTCTGCACCCACGTCTGCCGCCTTGGTGAAGATACCGCCGCCAAGACGCGCGAAGACGGAGATGAGCGAGGCACCAAAGGCCAGCGCCACCAGTGCATCCACAATCTCGCGCCGTTCGGCAGCTTCTGCCAGCGACAGGCCGACGACGTTGGTAAGAATGTAATAGAATACCGCTATGGCCAGCAGGGCAAGGCCCGCCACCAGCATGCCGGTGATGGCACCTGCGCGGAAAGCCAGTGTAAGCCCCTCCTGCAAGCCCTTCATCGCCGCCGCTGCCGTGCGCAGGTTTGACTTTACGGAGATGTTCATGCCGATAAAGCCCGCAACGCCTGAAAGAATTGCGCCGATGGCAAAGCCGATGGTGCTGAGCGGCCCGAGGAACAGGAACACCAGCACGGCAACCACTACGCCGACTATGGCGATGGTGGTATATTGACGCTTCAGATAGGCTTGCGCGCCTTCCTGAATGGCCCCTGCGATTTCCTGCATCTTTTCGTTGCCGGGATCGGCGCCGAGAACCTGGCGACTGGTAACAAAGCCATAGACAATGGCCAGCAGTCCCAGGACAATAGCGATAAGTATAAGGTCCATGACCAGCTATCCCCTCTTCCCAAATTTAAGACGGCCCGGTTATCCGGGTCCGCATGGGACATAGGGCTATCATAAAGAGGGGCATTCACAAGTGTGAAAGCATCTTACCCCCTGCGGGGCCTGTTTACGATTACTTGTGGCTGTAGCCAAGTCCCTGTGCATTGGTGACGGGTTCTCCATCGACAAACAGCGGAGCAAAACCACGTGGTTCCACTTTTCCGATACAATACGCCGTTATTGGGCAAGCCACAGCTGGCGGCAGGGTAAACAGCAGTTCGTAATCATCGCCCCAACTCAGGCATTCCAACCGGCGCTCTGGATCGGCAATTGGACATGCGGCGGTGTCTATGGCGATGCTCGCCTCGCTCGATTCTGCCATGCGGAACGCATCCAGCAAGAGGCCATCGGACACATCCATCATCGCGGTGACGAGAGGGGCCAGTGCTGCGCCTTCTTCCACGCGGGCTGTGGGGCGGGCGTAGGCGGAATGGTCCGCTCCGCTGCCATCGCGCAGGGCCTCGAAGCCCAGCATGGCCGCGCCTAACGCGCCGGTGACGTAGAGCCTGTCTCCAATCTGCGCGCCGGATCGCGCGGGAACAGGGCTGTGCGACGCGCGGCCAATCGCGGTTAGGCCAAGGGTGCGATTGCCGTTCCCGCTCACGGTGTCACCGCCAAGCAGACGGGTGCCATAATGATCCAGCACCTCGCCCAATCCGGCCACGAAGCGTTCATCCCCGTCACCCAGCGTATGGCCCAGCAGCACGCCTAGTGGGTGCGCGCCTTTTGCGGCAAGGTCTGAAAGATTGGTAGCGACCAGTTTCCATGCCACATCAGCCATGTCCTGATCGGGCAAGTAGTGGACGCCCTCAACCATGGCGTCATGCGTTATGACGAGCGTTTCGCCACCAACTTCGAGAATTGCGGCATCATCCTGAAGCCCGCGCGCACCCGGATGCAGGGGAAGGGCGCGCAAGGCGGCGATGAAATCGGCTTCGTTCAATTGGCCCCCTGATTCGGACTAGCCGCGAACCTGTCTGGCCACGGAATCCAGCACACCATTGACGAACTTCGCCTCGCGTTCATCGAAAAAGGCGTGGGCCACATCGACATACTCGCTGATGGCGCTGGCTTTCGGCACATCCATACGCGCCATCAACTCATATGCGCCGCAGCGCAGGATTTGCAGCATCGTCTTGTCCAGACGGGCAAGTGTCCAGCCCTCGGCCAGCTTTTCGGCAAGCACAGCGTCCACTTCTTCAAGGCGTGCGATCACCCCTGCTACCACATCATCGAAGAAATCGACTTCGGCTGCCTCGTACTGGTCATCCTCGATCTCTGCGCCAAGCCTGTGCTGGTGAAATTCATCCAGCAGACGGGCGGTGGGCGTCTTTTCCATGTGCCGCTGATACAGCGCCTGCACGGCGGCAAGCCGCGCGGCGGAACGGGCGCGTGAGCGGGCCGGTGTCTGGGTTGGCGTGTTCATTACAGTCGTACCTTTACGCTGCGCGCATGTGCGGGCAGTCCCTCGATCTCGGCCAGCGCGACGGCAGCGGGGCCGATCTCACCCAGCGCCTTTTCATCCAGTGAAATGAAGCTGGTGCGTTTCATGAAATCCATCACCGACAGCCCGCTTGAAAAGCGCGCACGGCGTCCGGTAGGCAATACGTGGTTCGGCCCGGCAACGTAATCGCCAATGGCCTCTGGCGTGTGGCGGCCAAGAAATACGCTGCCCGCGTGACGGATCTTGGCAAACATCGCTTCGGCTGCGTCATCATCAAGCGCCAGCTGCACATGTTCGGCGGCAAGCCGATCGGCGAGGGCGGGAGCCTCTGCCAGCAAGTCTTCCACCACGATCACGACGCCATTGTTCTCCCAGCTTTCGCGGGCAACCATCTTGGTGTCGATTTGCGCCAGCAGCACATCCACGGCATCTTCCACCGCCGCTGCATAACTGGCATCGTCGGTGATGAGGATGGACTGACTGGAAGGGTCATGCTCTGCCTGGCTCAGCAGGTCTGCTGCGATCCAGTCAGGATCGTTCTTGTCGTCTGCAATCACCAGGATTTCGCTGGGGCCTGCCACCATGTCTATGCCGACAACGCCGTAAAGCTGGCGCTTGGCCTCCGCCACCCAGGCGTTGCCGGGGCCGGTCACGACATCCACGGGCCGGATGCGCCGCGTGCCATAGGCCAAAGCTGCAACAGCCTGCGCGCCGCCGATGCGCCAGATTTCGTCCACCTGGCAAAGATGTGCAGCGGCCAGCACCAGATCGTTCATCTTTCCGTGCGGGGTAGGCGTTGTCACTACCAGACGATCCACGCCTGCAACCTTTGCCGGAATCGCATTCATCAGCAGGCTGGATGGATAGGCCGCACGGCCACCGGGAACATAAAGGCCCGCCGCTTCTACCGCAGTCCACCGCGCACCCAGCCGCACATTGGTGCCGTCGCGATAATCGCGATCCTGCGGCAACTGGCCTTCGTGGTAGGCGCGGATACGCTCCGCCGCCATGTCCAGCGCCTTGCGGACATCGGGCAGCAGCATGTCATAGGCAATTTTGCACTGATCTTTGCCGATCTTCCAGCTGGATACGCCGGCTGTCAGCGCGTGCTTGTCATACCGCATGGAAAGATCAATCAGGGCGTCATCACCTTTCTGCCTGACCTGTGAAATGATCGAGCGCACGTCATTTGCCACGTCGGCATCACTTTCGCGCCGATCATTCACGATACGCGTGAACTGCTTTTCAAAACTCTCGCTGTTGGCGGTGATACGGCGCATCAGGCGGCCTGCCTTTCGGTGCTTTTGCGAAACCGCTCGACCAGGGCAGACACGCGCGGATCGGTTTTCCAGGCAGCGCGGTTCACGATAAGCCGTGCACTGACCTGCATGATAACGTCCTTCTCCACCAGACCGTTGGATTTCAGCGTCCCGCCGGTGGACACCAGATCAACAATCCGGCCCGCAAGGCCGCTGGAGGGAGCAAGTTCCATCGCGCCGTTTAGCTTGATGCATTCAGCCTGTATGCCCTGCGCTTCGAAATAGCGGCTGGTGATATTGGGATATTTTGTCGCCACGCGCAGGTGGCTGGCATTGCCGTATTTGTATTCCACCGGCTCCTTCGGCTCTGCGGTAGAGAGGCGGCACGCGCCGATGCCAAGATCAACCGGCGCGTAAAGCTGCGAATAATCGAATTCCTCGATCACGTCGGAGCCGACAATGCCGACCTGCGCTGCACCAAAGGCAACGAAGGTGGCGACATCGAAGGCACGCACGCGCAGGATGCGCATGGTGCCGGTTTCGTCTGCGAAACTGAGCGAGCGATCAAGCTTGTCGTGAAAGGCGCTTTCCGGCACGACGCCCGCCTCCGCCATCACGGGCAGCGCCTCGTCGAGGATGCGGCCCTTGGGCAGCGCGAAAATCAGCGGTCCGAACCGCGTATCGTCGGAACTGGTGGTCATGGCGCGCGATGTAGTGGCACAAGGCAAAAAGGGCAATGCGAATGGCAGGCGAAAACAAAACCGGCAGTGTGATGGAAATCGCCAGCGTGCCAGAGGCGATCGAGTGGCAGGCGCAGCATATGGAGCGCGCCGGAGCGGACAAGAACGCCCGCATCATACGTGCGCTGCTGGCGGTGCTGGAAACGGACACCGCGACCGGCCGCCGCATCGCCGCATGGCAGGGGTTGACGCTGGAAGACGCCATGCCGCTGCGGGTTGCGGGCGGGTTTCACTACCTGTTGCTGACCGGGGAGGAGGAGAGACTGGGCGATGTGTATCGCGGCTTCATAACCGATCAGAAGCAGATCGATGCGCTGGTGGTGGAAATCGCCCAGCGCCACGATCACACGCTGCTGCCGTGGCTGGACGGCCCACCGCAAACGAACGAGGCCGGTCGCAGCGCCAGCGTGATGGCGGGGTTGTTGTGGCTTTCCGGCAAGTTTGGCCCGAAATTCGAACTCAGCGAGATTGGTGCCAGCGCGGGCGTGAACACGATGATGGCGCGCTTTTTCTATGACCTTGGCGGTACCACTGCGGGGCCAAGCCTTTCATCCATCAAGATCACGCCCGAATGGCGCGGCGATGCACCGCCGCAAAATGCGGTGGAGATCGTGGGCATCAAGGGCTGCGATATCGCGCCGATAGACCTTGCCGATGAAAAGCAGGCGATCCGGCTGAAAAGCTACATCTGGCCGGAGGCGACAGAGCGGATGACGCGGATGGATGCCGCCATCGCGATGGCCCAGCGCGCGGCGCCAGACCTGGTGAAGATGGATGCTGGCGATTTCGTCGAACAGCGGCTGGCCCGTCCGCAGGATGATGGCGTCACCCGCACGCTGTTCCACACCGTGATGTGGCAATACCTGCCACCGGCAACGCGAAAGCGTATTTCAGTCGCGATGGAAGCCGCGGGCAAGGGTGCCACAGCGCAAACGCCACTGGCGTGGATTCGCGTGGAAACCAATCGCGAGACTTTCAAGCACGAACTGACGGTGCGCTATTGGCCCGGTGGCGGCGAGGAATGGATATTGCTGGCCGAATCCCACCCGCATGGCGCGTGGGTCAAATGGAAGGATGCTGACTAGGCCGTCCGCTCCAGAAACCGATCGAGCGCGGCGTTCACAGCCTCTGGTGCTTCCCACGGCACGAAATGACCGCTGCCCTCGATATCCTCAATCGTCAAGTCGGTCACAACTTCGTCCAGCGCCTCGAAATTGGCGGGCAGCAGGGCCTCGTCATTCATGCCCCACACCACAAGTGTTGGCACCTCGACGATGGGACTTGGCGGCGGGTTGTATTCTGGTGGCAGACCGTAGGGGTCATCCACTTGCGGCACGGAGATGGCACTGGCACGATACCAGTTCAGCATGGCGAATGCCGTATCGGGATCGCTCCACTGTTCCATCAACAGGCCCAGTTCCGCAGGATCATACTGCGGGCGCGAATCCCAGCTAAGCGCGCTTTGCAAAAGTCCGCCAAGCCCGTGTTCGCGGATCGTCGCGTCATACGCCGGATCGCGAAAAGTGCGCATGTACTGGCTGGCGGAACGCTGATCTCGGTCGGTCAGCAGCAGACGCTGGAAAATCACCGGATGCGGCGCATTGGCGATTACGGCGCGCGTCACTTGGCCGGTCGATTGCCCGTATGCCGCCACCAGCCACGCCAGCGCGCCACCCCAGTCATGGCCGATTATGGTATGGTTTTCCACGCCCAGCGTCTGCGCCAGGCCCGCGATGTCCTGCACCAGTGCCAGTGTCTCGTAATGCTCTGTCCCCTGCGGCTTCGAGGAACCGCCATATCCACGCTGATCTGGCGCGATGCAGCGAAAGCGATCTGAAAGATGCGCGATCTGGTGCCGCCATGTTCGGTGATTTTCCGGAAAGCCGTGAAGGAATATCAGTGCAGGTGCATCACGCGGGCCGGTGTCCCATACGTTCAGTTCAATGCCGGTCGGCAGCTTTACGCAGGTCAGATCGCTCACGTCACACGCCCTTGCTGGGGATACCTACCAGTTCGATGGTGAAGAACAGCGTCGCGCCGCCGGGGATCGGGCCACGGCCCTGCAGGCCATAGGCAAGCTCTGCCGGAATGGCGATTTCGGCCGTGTCGCCCACGCCCATGTAAGGGATGGCGATCTGCCAGCCGCGCACAAGGTTGCTGAGCGGGAATTTGATAGGAGCACTGCCTTCGTTGGAATCGAATACCGAACCATCGGCAAAACTGCCGGTGTAGTTTACCTGCACCTCGTCACGCACGGTGGGCGCGGGGCCGGTGCCATCGCCAGCCGTGCGGCGGAACTTGATGCCGCCGTCAAGGGTGTACCAGCCATCATCGCGGGTGAGTGAATGCAGGGCGGCCTGCTGCGTATTGTGCCAGGCAAGGCTGCCGGGCGCGCCCGGTGCAGGCTGCTGCGACACATCCTGCGCGGTGACGGGAACGGACAAGGCAAGGGCGGCGATCGGGAAGAGAATCTTTGTCATGCCGATCTTCTTAGCCAGCATCAGCCGCTACGGATAGCTGACAGTTTTGGGCGCGCCATCGGGCAGCGGAATGTATTCCTCTTCATCGCCGGGGACGGTTGCAAAGCGGCGTTCCCGCCAGTCCTGTTTTGCCTGTTCGATCCTTTCGCGATCCGAACTGACAAAATTCCACCAGACATGCCGCTTGGTTGCAAACGCCTCCCCACCCAGCAGCATGACACGGCCGCCGTATCGGCTGGACAGTGTCAGGGCGGTGCCCGGTTTCAGCACGACAAGATCGTAGAGTTGCAGCGGGAAACCGTCGATCGTCGCATCCCCGCCCACCAGCATCACGGCGCGTTCGTCCGCCTCTGCATCGATGGGAATGGAACCGCCTTCCTGTAGCAGGATTTCGGCATAAATCGTTTCGGAATGGCAGGTGGTGGGCGCGCTTTCGCCCCACAGTTTGCCCATGATGATCTGCGCCCGCGCGCCGTCTCCATCGATCCACGGCAGGTCGCCTATTGCCTCGAACGCGGGGTCTATCTCTTCCTTGCCATCGGGCAGGGCAAGCCAGGTTTGCATACCATAAAGGCTCGGCCCTTTCTCGCGCTCCGCAATCGGGCTGCGCTCCGAATGGACAATGCCCTTGCCAGCGGTCATCAGATTTACCGTGCCGGGCTTGATGGTGGAAAAGGTGCCCAGACTGTCTCGATGATCGATTGCCCCCTCGAACAGCCATGTGACGGTGGACAGATTGATATGCGGATGCGGGCGCACATCCATGCCGCTGCCCAGATCTAGCTGCGCCGGGCCGAACTGGTCGACGAAAACAAAGGGACCGACCATGCGGCATTCCCTTGATGGCACCGCCCGGCGCACGGTGAAGGCACCCAGATCGTGGCTGACGGGGGTTACGGATTTGACGATGAAGTCGGAGGGTTCGCTCATGCTATTCCAACACCCCTATTGCTCGTCCAGTTCCTCGTAATGGCGGAACAGGCCGTCTTCGTTGAATTCCATGCGATTTTCGCTGGCCAGGTAATCCGCAAGGCTCTCTATTTCGGGCACGGCGCCCTGCACGCCCTCAAGGTTCACCCAGGTGCCCTGCATCTGTTTCATGTAATTGGGGAAAGCGTAGTCCAGCCCCTCCATCAGGTGGAACAGGCTGGTGTCGACATGGGTAGGCTGCTGGCCCAGCATGAAAGGCCCGCCACGCGCGGCCAGCGCGTTGTCGAAATGAATGAGATATTTGGGAATGCGCTGGGCGCGGAAATAGCCTGCCTTCTCAAACGCTGAATCCATCTGGTCTGCATAATACAATTCGCTGGCGATGGGATGGTGGACGGAATGCACCTCCTCCACGAAATCAGCGATGTCGATTTGCAGCTGGAACAGTTGCAGATCGATTTCCATCTCGCCCGACCCAAGCCCTTCTTTGTCCGAGAGATATTGCAGGATCAGCGGCGTCTGGCCGATCACCACCTCGTCATCCACGACATAGGGCGGAGCGAAGGGGCGAATGCCCTCAAGGGAATGCATGTGTTCCACTAGCGCATCGGCATTCTGCTCGCGCGCCATATCGGTGTAATCCACGCCGAACGCCTCGCAGAACAGGCGCACGAACTCGCCGCGCCCGGGCACTTGCGGCCAATACCACAGCTCCACGCTCATTCGCTCTCTCCGGGGAGTTTTTCACCGGGCGCGAGGCACTTCATGGCAAAGGCATGTACCCGCTCACCGGGAATATCGCCCAGCGCGCCCAGCACCATACGCTGTCGGGCAAGGCGGTTCCTGCCTTCGAAATGCGGACTTTCGACGATAACGGTGAAGTGGGATTCCCCGCTGCCGTCGTCCCCTGAATGGCCATAGTGCTTGGCGCTGTCGTTAATGACTTCCAGCCGGGTGGGCGCAAGCGCGCCGCGCAGCAGGGTTTCGATCTCTTGTGCAAGTGGTCCGCTCATTTGCCTCAATTGGGGGTTCAATTCGCGCGGCGCAATCCCCATCAAGGGGTGTTCATGCGAGGTGCGCGATTTCATGGACGCTATGAAAGCGAGGGGCGGCAGTGCGAACACCCCACCTGCCGCGAGGCGGGCGAGTTTCGCGCACCGGGTTCTCGCGGCAACAGTTTTGACGGGCCGGGCGACTGGCGCTGGTTCTGCCTTGATCACGTTCGCGAATTCAACGCAGGGTATGACTGGTTCGAAGGCATGAACGCCGACGAGATTTATGCAGCGCAAGCTCCCGGCTCCGGCTGGCAGACTGAAACGCCTGCGTTCAAGCCCACGGCCGGGATGGACGGGATGCCGCGCTGGACCGACTTTCACGATCCGCTGGATGCCATCAACGCGCGGGCACAGGACATAAAGCGTGCTGCCAAGGGCCGCAGCCATGCCACGCACAGCCGCTTCACCCCGCGGGAACGGGAAGCGTTGACGGTGATGGGGCTGGGTCCAAAAGCGGACAGGCCGCAGTTGCGCCGGCGCTATTCGGAACTGGTGCGGCGCTATCATCCCGATCGCAACGGCGGGGATCGCAGTCACGAGGGGCGATTGCAGCGGGTGGTGGAGGCCTACCAGCTGCTGCGCCGTGCGGAGCCGTTCGGCTAGGGTTTCTGGCGGAAGGCCCAGCGCAAGGTGCCGCCCATCGCGTTGGTCACCAGCCTTGCCGGGGCGGCCTTCCAACCAGGACGTTCTAGCGACAGCATCGTGCGCGCAAACGGCGGGATCAGGTCCACCGCCGCGCTTGCCAGAAAAGGCTGAACCGCACCGGGCGCGCCTTCCGCTCGCTTGTTGATAATCAGATCCGCCACTGCGCGCGCTTCCGGGCTGGAGCCAAGCTCGCTGCGCATTTCCGCGAATATCGCCACAGCCTGCGCCTTTGTCTCTGGCACCGGATCGGCCCCCAGTCGGCGGGCGACGAGGGCAAATTGGCGGAAATATTGATCCTGCTCTGCCATCGGCATGGCGGGGCGAACGTGGGTCAGCCACGCTTCCAGAAACATCAGTGCCTCTGTCACATGCACCCATGCCAGCGTGCGCGGGTTGGTGGCGGAATAGGGCGTGCCGTCGGGCAGGGTGCCCTGAACCTTGGCATGGATGGCGTTGACCCGGTCTATCGCGGTATCCGCATCATTGCGGTGGCCATAGGTGGTAACAGCGATAAAGCGTGCGGTGCGGCGCAGGCGGCCATGCATGTCCGCGCGGAAATTGGAGAAATCCAGTACCCCGCGCAAGGCATGGGGGTGCAGCATCTGCAACAACAACGCCGCCATGCCGCCCACCATCATGCTCACCACATCGGCGTGCACCATGCGGATGGGTGTGTCTTTGGCGAAATAGGCATCGTCGGAAGGGGGTACGGGCGCCTCGCCCCTGGCCGTATCGTTGAAAGCAGCGCGCACGCTCTCCACCAGTTTACGGCGTGCGAAATCAACGGGATTGGGGCGAGCCATTACCGCAATGTGGGGGCAACGAAGACTAAATGCGAGAGGGCTATTGGCCCATGGCGCCCATCATCGCGGCAAAACCCTCTCGCTGCTGAATGCGGGCGTGATAGGCGTTCAGGCCAGGCATGTCGGGCAGGGTGCCGAACGCCAGTCCCCAGCCAATCTGGCTGCCGACATAGACATCGGCCATGGTGAAGCGGGTGCCGCACACATAATCATGCTCTGCCAGCCAGCTATTCAAGGTTTCTGCCGCGCGTTCGAAACTGCCGAAGCCTGCTGTCATCTGCTGCCGCGCGTCCTTTGGTTCCCATCCCATAGCCTTGTTGGTGATGGCGGATTCCAGCGGCCCTGCGGCAAAGAACAGCCAACGGAAATAGTCAGCTTTCTCGCTGTCTTGCGGCAACAGGTCTGGCGCCTCCATCTCGGCGAGATAGTGGCAAATGGCGGCTGCCTCGCTCACCACGCGATCCCCGAAATCAGCGTGGTGGATAATAGTGGGCAGTTTGCCCATCGGGTTGGCTTCCAGCAACGAGGCAGGCTTGTTGTCCCAGTCCACCATTTCCAGCTGCGGCTCCACGCCCACTTCCGAAAACGCCCATTTCGCGATCAGCGCACGGCTCATCGCGTTGAAGAAAAGGGTGTAGCTCATCGTCTCATGCCTCACCTTCGCAAACGGCCTTCAACTGCGCGGCACAGGCTTCCCACCCGGCGATGAAGCCCATTTCCTCGTGCGTCTTGCGATCCTCCTCGCGCCAATGCCGGGCGCGGGCGGTGTAGCGCGTTCCGTTGCCTTCCGGCTCTATTTCCCAAATGCCGATCATAAATGGACCGGCAGGTTCCAGATCACCGGTTACCGCGTCGGTGGAAGCGAAGCGGCGGCCTTCTTCCCATGCGAGGTAAAGGCCTTCCTGCGGCATCTCCTCGCCATCGGGTCCGCGAAAGACAGCCTTGTTCACACCGCCTGCGCGCTTGTCCTGCTCCACGACATCGCAGCGCCACGGGGACGGGCAGAACCATTCGCCCTGGCGATTGGCCATGACATCCCAGACCTTGGCGGGCGGCGCTTCGATGAAAGTGGTTACGCTCAGTTCCTGCATTTTATTCCCGTCCTCCATCTCATTCCCTGCCCATCGTGAAAATGGGCGAAAAACCGCCGAAAATCATGCGTGCGCCGTCGAAGGGCATCTCGGTCATCTCGTCCCAGAAAGCATCGTCCTGCATTCGCGCGTGGGCGGCAAGGCAGGTCTGCTTATCGGGCCAGATCATCCAGCTGAAGACGATTTTCTCACCATCTTCGGCCTTCGTCGCCATGCGGAAATCGGTGGTCTTGCCATCGCTGACATCCTCCTCCCAAGCCTCGACAATCTCGGTCACGCCATATTCGGCGAATTTTTCGGCCGCCCGTTCGGCAAGGGAGCGATACGCCTCCTTGTTATCCACCGGCACGGCAATCAGAAAACCTTGCACATACATAGACAATCTCCTTTCCCCATAAGGTGTGCATCTGCCTTGGCGAGAAAATCGTCAAGATGCATTGGCAGGAGGTTGCTAGAGGCACAGACTGGCGCATGGGCCTATATCTGTGTTGCAGCAGCTTCCTCCGCCGTCTAGGCAGCGCGGGAGATGAATGACATGACCAGCACCGAAGATGGCGGCACCGCCATGACCGCCCCAGATATTGAACTGGATGTCCGCGAGACATTCGGCATTGACGTGGACATGAAAGTCCCGGCCTTTTCCAAGGCGGACGAACGTGTTCCCGATACGGACGAGACCTATGTGTTCGATCCGGACACCACGTTGGCAATCCTGGCAGGCTTTGCCCACAATCGCCGCGTGATGATCCAGGGTTATCACGGCACCGGCAAATCCACCCATATCGAACAGGTTGCAGCGCGCCTGAACTGGCCGACGATCCGCATCAATCTGGATGCGCATATCAGCCGCATCGATCTGGTGGGCCGTGATGCCATCGTGCTACGCGACGGTTTGCAAGTCACCGAATTTCGCGAAGGTCTGCTGCCGTGGGCTTTGCAGCATCCGGTCGCACTGGTGTTCGACGAATATGACGCAGGCCGCCCTGACGTGATGTTCGTGATCCAGCGCGTGCTGGAACAGGCAGGCAAGCTGACCCTGCTGGATCAGAACCGCGTGATCCGCCCCGATCCGCATTTCCGCCTGTTCGCCACCGCCAATACGGTGGGTCTGGGTGACACCAGCGGCATGTATCACGGCACACAGGCGATCAACCAGGGGCAGATGGACCGCTGGAACATCGTGGTGGGCCTGAACTATCTGCCAGCGAAGACAGAGCGCGCAATTATCGGCGCGAAGACCACGCTGGATGACAAGGTGGTGGCCGACATGATCCGCGTGGCGGACCTTACGCGACAGGGTTTCATGAATGGCGACATTTCCACCGTGATGAGCCCGCGCACCGTCATCACCTGGGCGCAGAATACAGAGATTTTCGGCAACGCCGGTTATGCTTTCCGCCTCAGCTTCCTCAACAAGTGTGACGAGGCAGAGCGGATGCTGGTGGCCGAATACTACCAGCGCGTGATGGGCGAAGATTTGCCCGAAAGCGTTGTTAGCAAGGCATAAGTCCACGCAAATCGGCGTTTCGCAGATTGTTCACTTGCCAGTCGGGCGCACTCGGCTAGCAAGGGCAGGTCATCTGAAACGAGGATTTGCCACTTGCCCAACCGTCTGACTGCCACCCTGCTCGGCGCTGTTGCCATGCTGGTTGTGCCTGCAGCCGCAACTGCGAACACCGCGCCCGAGAGCGCCAATGTGAACCGCGCCACGCTGGAGCGTGACACCGCGGTTCTTGCGGCGGACAACATGGAAGGGCGCGAGGCCGGAACACGCGGACATGAGCGCGCGGCCGGCTATGTGGCGGGCCGTTTCGCATCCCTGGGACTGGAACCTGCGGGCGATGACGGCACCTATTTCCAGAATGTGACACTGCGTAGCTATGCACCCGCGGCGGAGGGCAATTCTCTCTCGATTGAGGGGATGGACGATCTTGCCACGCTTGAGGATTTTTACGTCCTCGGCTCCCCCATCCAGCAAAGCGGCACGATAGAGGCGCCACTGGTGTTCATTGGTTACGGTCTCGACATTCCAGGCCGCGATGATTTTGCCAATGTCGATCTGGAAGGGGCGGTGGCCGTGCGCATCTATGGCGGTCCGGAAAACCTTGATGGCGAAGAAGCGTCCCATTTGCGCAGCACGATTGACGAACGGCTATCGGAGCGCGGCGCTGTGGGCATGTTGCTGCTGCGCACCCCGCAACTGGAAGAACGCTTTAACTGGGAGCATACCGCGCAATCCGTGCAGGACCGCCGCAGCATGACATGGGTGGGGCCGGATGGCGTGGCCTATACCGGCGCGGACAATCTGCTGGTCTCCACCGGGATTTCGCCAGCCCTGTCTCGCGAACTTTTCGAGGGGCAGGATTTCGACTACGACGATATCGTAGCGGCCGAGGACACCGAAGACGCGCTGATGCCCAGCTTTGCCCTGAACCGCACGATCCGCATCACCTTCGCCAGCGATTTCGAGGATGTGAATTCGCCCAACGTGATCGGCATGCTGCCCGGCTCCGATCCCGAAGTGGCGGATGAATATGTGATCCTTACCGCGCATCTTGACCATGTTGGCATTCAGCCCACCGAAGAGGAGGGCGATGACGAGATCTACAACGGCGCGCTGGATAACGCGGTTGGCGTGGCAAGCATGATGGAAGTTGGACGCCTGCTGAAAGAAACGCCCGCACGCCGCCCGGTGCTGTTGGTGGCGCTGACGGCAGAGGAGAAGGGGCTGCTGGGTTCCGCCTACAACGCCCAAAACCCGACCGTCCCCGCCGATCAGATCGTGGCTAACGTCAATCTTGATATGCCGGTGGCAACGTATGATTTCGCCGATGTCGTGGCCTTTGGTGCGGAGCGTTCGACGCTATATCCGCAGGTGGAGGCAGCGGCTCAGGAATACGGATTGATGCTCAGCCCCGATCCGCAGCCGGAGCAGGGCTTCTTCACCCGGTCTGACCAGTATTCCTACGTGCGGCGCAGCATTCCGGCGGTTTACCTCGACCTCGGCTTTGCCAATGGCGGCGAGGAAGCGCAGGGCATTGTATATGAAGAACATTATCACGAACCGTCCGACGAGATTGATCTGATCGATTTTTCCGCGCTGGAGCGATTTACCGGGGTAAACTATGCCATCGCACGCAATATCGCCAACATGGAAAAAACGCCGGCATGGTATCCGGGTGACTTTTTCGGAACGACATTCAACGGGCGGATTGTTGAAGAGGATTAAGGCACCCTCGCGCGCTGTGTATTGTTCTGCTAATACAGTGGTGTGAATCACATGTGGCGCAACCCTTTCAAGCGGCGAGAGCCGGAATATGATCGCTGGTCGGATCGCGACCTTGCGCTGGAAAACGCGCCGTGGTCTCCGCTGTCCGATCTGGATGATCGTGACTTTGGCCGCGATGCAGTGCCGCGCCGCTATTACGATCGCAGCCGCTACCACGATGGCTGGCGTCGCTTCCTGCCGGAACGTGCGCGTGGGCGCGGCAAGCTGTGGTGGGCTGGACGCATCTTTGCCGCCGTCCTGCTGGTGCTTATCGCGCTGGCGGCATGGCTGGCGATAACTGCGCCGCTATCCAAAAGCCTGGAGCCTATTGCCCCGCCGCAGATCACCCTGCTGGCCGCAGATGGAACGCCGATTGCCCGCAATGGCGCCGTGGTGGAGGAGCCGGTGGAGATCGCCAGGCTTCCCGTCCATGTGACGCAGCCTTTCCTGGCAATCGAGGACAGGCGTTTTTACGATCACTGGGGCGTTGATCCGCGCGGCGTGGCGCGGGCGCTGTTCACCGGCGTTGGCGGCGGCTCCACGATCACGCAGCAACTGGCAAAGTTCACCTTTCTCACCCCGGAACAAACGCTGACCCGCAAGGCTCGCGAGGCGCTGATCGCGCTATGGCTGGAAAGCTGGCTGACGAAGGACGAGATTCTCGAACGCTATCTCTCAAACGCCTATTTCGGCGACAACATGTATGGCCTGCGCGCGGCATCCCTGCATTATTTCTATCGCCATCCGGAGAACCTGCGCCCCGAACAGGCGGCAATGTTGGCAGGGTTGCTGCAGGCGCCCAGCCGCCTTGCCCCCACGCGCAATCCAGATCTGGCCGCAAAGCGATTTAGCCTTGTGAAAGGCGCGATGGTCGCGGCGGGTTACATCACTGAAGAAAGGGCGCGGGCCATGCCGGTGCCGGACCTTGACGTGCGCATCAGAAATGATTTGCCCACGGGCACCTATTTTGCCGACTGGGCGCTGCCATCCGCGCGCGAGCAGAGCGAGATGAGCTATTCGCGCCAGACGATCACCACCACGCTGGACAGTGATTTGCAGGCGGCGGCCAACCGCGTGATCCAGCGCGCCCCGCTGGGCAGCGCACAGGTTGCGCTGGTGGCCATGCGACCCAACGGCGAAGTGGTGGCGATGGTGGGTGGCAAGGACTACAAAAAAAGCCCCTTCAACCGCGTTACGCAGGCACGCCGCCAGCCTGGCTCCACCTTCAAGCTGTTCGTCTATCTCGCGGCGCTGCGCAACGGCTGGAGCGCGGACGACACAATCTCCAACGCGGCCTTTACCGAGGGTTCCTATCAGCCAAGCAATGCCAATGGCCGGTATTCAGAGGCGATCAGCTTGCGCGAAGCCTTTGCCCGCTCATCCAACGTGGCGGCGGTTCGATTGTTGAACGAGGTAGGCAGCGATGCCGTGATCGAAACCGCGCGCGAATTGGGTGTGACTTCTAACCTGCCCAAGGGCGACCCCAGCATGGCGCTGGGAACCTCAACCATGAACCTGCTGGAGCTGACAGCCGCCTATGCCGGGGTTGCAGGCAACAGCTTCCCGGTTGAGCCTCACGCATTTGCGACGGGCGAGCAGGGCTGGTTCGACTGGCTGATGGATGGTCACGGGAACCTGGGCAACGCCGATCGTGAGGATCTGGAGGACATGCTGCGCAGTGCCATCAATTCCGGCACGGGCAACGCTGCCACGCTTTCCATCGCCAATTACGGCAAGACCGGCACCACGCAGGACAATCGTGATGCCTTGTTCGTGGGCTACGCAGGCGAGGGGGAAAACCGCCTTGTGGTGGGCGTCTGGATCGGGAATGACGACAATTCGCCGCTGGGCAATATCTCCGGCGGTGGCTTGCCGGCGCGCATCTGGCGCGATTTCATGCGCGCCGCGCTGGGCGCATCCGCCGCGCCGCCGCGCCCGACGCCGATGCCCAATCCCAGCGGCCCTGTTCAGCCACAGGACGTGCCGGACCTTGATGATATTCCGCTGGGTGACGGGCGCCGCCTGATCGTGAACGATAATGAGGCCATACTTTCGACCGAGATCGAAGGCGTGCCGCTGGAATTCCGCGTGCGCGACGGAGAATTCTCGCTGGAACTGGACGAGGCAGCGGCAGAGCGCGAAATCCAGCGACGCATCGATGAAGAAATGCAGCAGTAGCGCTGCGTGGCGTCAGCCGTGCGGCGTGACGAGGTATTTCTCGCCCGTGGACATCGCGGCGTAATCCATCATCGCATCCTTCGTCAGCATACCTTCAAGATCGACACGCTCCTTGTAAGAGCTGGCGAAAGTGCTGGTCAGCCCGTCATGCACGCGCTGGCGCAGGGTCATCATAGTCTGCATGTCGCAACTGGCGAGGAAAGGCATCAGCAGCCAGCCCGAAACCGTCCAGCCGAAACCGTAGCTGGGCGTAAGGATAGTAGGGCCAAGCTCCAGCCGGCCGTAGATATACATCTTCTTCTGCTGGTTGGAGCCATAGCGGCTGTATTCCGTCATTTTCGCGGCAGCCACGTGTTCCATCGCGCGCAGCACGGTATCGCTGGTTTTTCCGCCACCAATGGGATCGAAGCCCAGATAGGCACCCGTGGCATCTATGGCATCGGCAAGTTTCTGATCATAATCGTCGTGAGAGCTGTTCACCACATGGGATGCTCCCTGCTCCTGCAACAATTCAACCTGCGCATCCTTGCGAACGATATTGACAAGGCCCATCCCGTCTTCCTGGCAAATGCGGTTCAGCATCTGGCCAAGGTTTGATGCAGCGGCGGCGTGAACGATGGCCTCATGGCCCTCGCGCTTTGCCGTTTCGACGAAACCCAGCGCCGTCATCGGGTTGACGAAGGAGCTTGCGCCCTCCTCGGAAGAATGATCGCCCAGCGGCAGGCACATCATCGCATCCGCTATGGCATATTCGCCAAAAGCATTGCCCGGGACACAGGAAACGCGCTTCCTCAACAAAGCCTGCGCCTGCTCGCCATCGCCCGCGGCAATCACTTCGCCAGCACCCTCATTACCGACAGTCTGCGGCTTACCGTGACGCGCAGATTGTCCAGCGGCCATTTGCGGCATGATCTGCATCGTCACCTTGCCGGTTTCGTAAGTCGCGTTCTCCAGATCAGCGCCAGCTGTCATCAGGAACAGGTCCGATGGATTGATGGGGGCGGCTTCCATTTTCACGAGAACCTGATTGCCGGTGGGATCGGGGAAACTCTTCTCCTGCAATTCCAGCACCATCGTGCCGTCTGCGGAAAGGTTGGAAATGAGCTGGCGTCCGGTGGTGGTCATGGGGTTCAATCCTCTTGGCGGTATGTGGCCTGCACGAAATAGAGACCTTCCGGCGGTGCATTCAGGCCAAGGGCCGCCCGGTCTTTCGCTTTCAACGCATGGGCCACCTGATCTATCCCCCAGGTGCCTTGCCCCACCAGTGAAAGGCACCCCACCATCGATCGCACCTGATGATGCAGAAAGCTGCGCGCGGCGGCGCGGATGACGATGGCGTCACCCTCCCGGCTGACATCCAGCCGGTCCAGCGTCTTTTGCGGGCTGGCTGCCTGGCAATGGGCGCTGCGGAAGGTTGTGAAGTCGTGATTTCCCACCAGCGCCTGCGCTGCATCATGCATGGCATCTGCATCCAGCGGGCGAGCGATGTGCCACGCGCGGCCTTTCTCCAGCGTCAGCGG
>JBASBA010000063.1:0-2811 GCA_049650885.1 Alteraurantiacibacter sp.
GCCAACAACACCACGTTCGGGCTTTCTTCCGCAATCTGGACGCGCGATATGTCCAACGGCCTGAAACTGGCCAAGCGTATTCGCGCCGGCATGGTGCGCATCAATGGCGGGGCTGGTGGCCCCGATCCGGCGATGCCGCTGGGCGGTTTCAAGCAGTCTGGCTGGGGCCGTGAGAATGGCCGCAACGGAATTGAGGCCTATACCGAAATCAAGTCTGTGACGATCAACCTGTAATATCGCAGGACCGCTTGAGGATTCCAGCCGGCTGCGGTTGTTGATAGCTGTAATCTTATTTTGCGATCTGGCCCTTTGAGCAGACATCATTTGCCGGAATACCCAGAATGCCTGAGGCAAGCCCAACACCATCCTATGCGGTTGATCGCGCAGCAATCGAGGATTTGATGGCCCCGCTATCCCTTCGCGCTGGACTGGAATGGTGGGAGATAGCAAATAACGGACCGGGCAATACGCCGCTCCTCGGCACGTTCGGCACTTATGAAGACGAGTTGCAGAGGGTGGATGGCGAGTGGAAATTCTCGCGCCGCAGAGTTTTGAACGAATTTCTCCCCGGCCGGGCGTCCGATTGGCCAAGCGGTTCTTCCGAAAGCGGATTGCCAGTCCACGCGGCCGTTACGTGCCGTTCTTCGAACACCAGTTCGCACGGATGATCGGGATGGACGAAATCTGCGGGCGTCAACAACAGGTCCAGATCACCATTGGCCATTGGCCCTTGGTCCTTGCGAATGTGGACACGGAAGATCGAACGAGAAGCGGATTCCGGGGGCTTCTTTTGCAAAGGAATGGAGAAGCGGGATCAACAGGACCGTGGTGACGTAATCGGACGCGGCAATTCTGAACCTACGGTCGGACATTGCAGGCTCCGACGCTACCGATCCGCTCAACTTCCTCATGCCGATCACGGGTTGTGACTACACGCAGAACTTTGATCCGCAGCGCAGCTTTACAGTGGATTGCTCAGGCAAATCCGCTCTCAATGCAGCGGAATGGACGATCAATCTGGGTGTGCAGCAGACGTTCGAGATGCGCGATTACGAGCTGATCGCAACGCTGGATGGCCGCTATCGCAGCAACCGCGTAATCGGATTCAACTATTGGCCAACCGGCAATAGCGATGAAGATGGAACGCTGGACGCCAGTATCTCGCTGGTGCCTTATGACAAGGGCTTCACCGCCAGCATCTTCATGCGGAATATCACCAACAAGACGATGCGCTCACTCTATCAGCTGGGCGCGGCGAACGTGGCGTCCTCTACCCTGGAGCCGCCGCGCACCTATGGCCTGCGTCTGGTCTATGCCTTCCAGGCAAGACACCGCAGACAGCCAGGCTTCCTGTAGCCGACGCCGGAGGTAGCACTTTCGGCGTTGGGGGAAACAAACGTCGGCATGAAACGTCCTTTCGTTTCAGGCCACTTCAGCAAAGGTTCGCCTTTGCGGAGTGACGCAGATCGTCTAGACGCTTGTATTCAAGGTTTTTTGGAGCTGACATGCCCGATAGAATTCTCAAGACAACACTGGAAGTCCTGAAGGAAGATGCAGAAGGCATCCTTTCCGACTGGATTGACCAGGCCGACGAAGATGGTGTGAAACGGAGTGATCTGTTTTCCGAAAAGGAAGAGTGGGACCAGGCGTCCAGCCTGCTGCGTTCCTTCCGGCTGGGCGTGCGCGATGCATCGAAGGACAAGGACTTCAACCTGCAGGACGAGCATTGGGCCGATCTGCGCGGAATCCTGTCCGAGATTACGCATGAACGTGTCGAGCGCGGCGTGCAGCCCGGCGAGATGGCCGCGCTGATCCTGGCCCTGAAAACACCCCTGTTTGAACGGCTGAAAGACAAGCTTGCGCAGGATTCGGAATTGCTGGTTGATGAAATTCTGCTGCTTTCCAAGGCAATCGACGCATTTGCGATCTACACCAACGAAGTCTTCATCGCAGAGCGTGAGCAGGTGATCGAGCGGCAACGCGACGAGATGCTGGAACTGTCGACCCCGGTGGTGGAATTGTGGGACAAGGTGCTCACCCTGCCGCTGATCGGCACGCTGGACAGTCTGCGCGCACAGGAAGTGATGGAAAGCCTGCTGCAGGCCATTGTGGATCGTGAGGCCGAAGTCGTTATCGTCGATATCACCGGCGTGAAAACGGTGGATACGCAAGTTGCGCAGCACCTTATCAGAACAGCGGCTGCTGTGCGGCTGATGGGCGCGCGTTGCGTTATCAGCGGGATCAGCCCCAAGATCGCGCAGACTATGGTAGAGCTTGGTGTCGATGTTGGCGAAGTTCGCACCCGTTCATCCATCCGCAGTGCACTGACAGATGCGCTGACGTGGGTCGGCGTTGCGATCCGGCCCATCAGTGAAGACGAGCGGCGATCAAAGTGAATGCCGCCGCCATCTATTCCGTCGAAGGCGTGTTGCTGGTCTCGATAACCAGCGACATCACCGATACCGACATCATTGACCTGCAAGATACCCTTTCAACCCGCATTGCAGACCAGGAATGTCGCGGTGTCGTTATCGATATTTCGGCGCTGGAAATCGTCGATACGTTTGTTGGCAGGGTGCTGGCACAGCTCACTGCTGTTGCACGGTTGCTTGATGCTGAAACCTATGTCGTGGGAATGCGTCCGGCGGTTGCGATGACCCTTGTCGAACTTGGCATGTATCTACCGGAAAATCACACCGCCCTTACCTTGTCGCATGCCTTGGCAAAGATGCGCGAGTCTGGCTTGATTGATGGTCTTCGACGGGGCGCATAAGCTTGCAACTGTAAATCTGGCAACGGACCGCGATGTCG
>JBASBA010000064.1:0-1790 GCA_049650885.1 Alteraurantiacibacter sp.
GGCTGAAGAACTGGAAGATACCGCCGACGGCATCTAATCCTTCACGGCCTTTCGGCCCGAAAGCAGATACGGCCGCGCGTCCCAACGGGATGCGCGGCCGTGTCGCTTATCGCTTGACTGAAACGTCACAACGTCTATCTGCCCGCCCTGACCGCCAAGTCCTGCTTGGGCTTGCGGTCATCCGTCCGAGACAGTTGGTGACCGGGATTTGCCGGTCTTAATGTCCAGCCTAGGCGGGGAAAAGAGTTTTCGCACATCGCCTTAGCGGTCTGCAATTCGCGTGATGTTCACGCACCTCCTTCCCCATCAACGGACTTTGTCTTGTCGCATGAGCGGCGAGATGATTTGAGCCGGTTGCGGCGGGTCTGCCATTGTTCTGGCCGGCCATCCGCAACCATAGTGAAGGAGTACGGCATGGATCGTTCGCAGAAAACCGAAGCGGTCGCCCAGCTCAGCGATGTGTTCAACGAAGTTGGCGTGGTGGTTGTCACCCGCAACCTCGGCCTGACGGTGGATCAGTCCACCGAATTGCGGAACAAGATGCGTGAAGCCGGTGCGTCCTACAAGGTTGCGAAGAACCGTCTCGCCAAGCTCGCCCTGAAAGACACCGATTATGTCGGGATCGATGAATATCTCACCGGTCCCACAGCACTGGCCTGGTCAGTAGACCCGGTCGCAGCCGCCAAGGTTGCTGTCGAATTCGCAAAGTCGAACGACAAGCTGGAAATCGTCGGTGGTTCGATGGGCGCGCAGGTTCTCGACGAAGCAGGTATCCGGTCTTTGGCCTCGATGCCCAGCCTCGACGAACTGCGCGGCACAATTGTTGGCCTCGTCAACGCACCGGCGACGAAAATCGCCCGCGTTGTCAACGAGCCGGCAGCCAAGCTTGCACGTGTCTTTGGCGCCTACGCCGCCAAGGATGCCGCATAACAGACGCATTCTCGCATTCGAGACGAAACATTCTGGGGCACATTTACCGCCCCGCCCAATTTGGAGTGAAACATCATGGCTGATATTGCCAAGCTTGTAGAAGAACTGTCGAAGCTTACCGTTATGGAAGCGGCTGAACTGGCCAAGGCACTGGAAGAAGAGTGGGGCGTAAGCGCCGCTGCTGCTGTTGCTGCTGCACCTGCCGCTGCCGGTGGCGAAGCTGCTGCTGAAGAAAAGGACGAATTCGATGTCGTTCTCACCGGCGACGGTGGCAAGAAGATCCAGGTCATCAAGGAAGTCCGTGCCATCACCGGTCTCGGCCTGACTGAAGCCAAGGCTCTCGTCGAAGGCGCGCCCAAGGCCGTCAAGGAAGGCGTGAACAAGGCCGAAGCCGAAGAAATCAAGGGCAAGATCGAAGCTGCCGGCGGTACCGTCGAGCTTAAGTAAGCCTAAGAATTTCGTGGGTGTCTTGAAGCGCCTGCGGATAGGAGGGCGGTACCGCAAGGTGCCGCCCTTTTTGTTGCGCGGGAGGCGATTACGAGCGGCGCGGTAATTATCGCTTAAATGTTGGGAGGATAGCACCGCGTGATGTTGCAGTTCGTGCTCCTGGCCCTCGTCCTGATTAATCTATGGACGGTCTTCCGCTTCTGGCAGGATAAGGCGCACGCTATCAACGGTTCGCGCCGTATACCCGAAGCAGACCTGCTTGCTCTTGCACTGGTAGGAGGCTCCCCCGGTGCCTTTCTGGCTCGACATCTGTTTCGGCATAAGACGCGCAAAGAGCCGTTCACGACACATCTTCAAATTATTGCTGTGGTGCAGATTGGGGCTGTAATCGGCTACTTCATGCTGTGAGTTTC
>JBASBA010000065.1:0-7009 GCA_049650885.1 Alteraurantiacibacter sp.
ATCTCGCGCTGGGCAGACAATAAACGCCATCCCAATGGCCCGATGCCCGCCGTATCCAAATCGTTCGAGATTATTTCTACCGCAACTGTTGCCAAATCGGCAAACGAGGCGAAGGAATACGGTTTCATCGGCCATGACGACGGTGTGAGCATGAACCGCGATCGCCTGCTGTTCGATGCCAAGCAACGCGCCCTGGCGATGGTTGACGGTTACGAAGCGCCTGAAAAACCGGAATATCGCCTGCCCGGCCCCACCGGCAAGGCGGCCCTGGAACTGGCAGTGGACAGTTTCCACCGTCAGGGAATGGCCACCGATCACGACGTTACCGTGGCAGGTGAACTGGCCTATGTGCTGTCGGGCGGTGAGACGGATATCACCCAGGTCCTGACCGAAGCCGATATGCTGAAGCTGGAGCGTGAAGCATTCATGCGCCTCGTCCGCAATCCCAAGACGCAGGCCCGGGTCGAGCACATGCTCGAAACCGGCAAGCCCCTTCGTAACTGAACCTGCGCAACTGATAGAGAGGATTTGTCCAATGCAAGTCTATGAAGCCCCCATCCGCGATATGCGTTTTAACATCCGTGAACTGCACGAAGACGACGGTTTCGGCGATCTCGAAGGTTTCGAGGATTTCGATGACGACGTAACGAACGCCATCCTTGAGGAAGCCAACAAGGTTTGCCGTGATGTGCTGCTGCCCATCAACTGGTCTGGCGATCAGCAGGGGTGCCGTATCGAGAACGGCGTGGTTCGTACGCCCGACGGTTTTCAGGATGCATACAAGCAATTTTGCGAAGGCGGCTGGGCAGGTCTTGGCGTTTCGGAGGAATGGGGTGGCCAGGGTGCCCCCCACTCTATTGGCAAGATGGTTGAGGAAATGACCTGCTCCGCCAACCTTTCCTTCGGGCTTTATCCCGGCCTCACCGGCGGCGCGATGGTGGCGCTGGAAGCCTATGGCAGTGATGAACTGAAAAACTTCTACATGCCCAAGATGGCCAATGGCGAATGGACGGGCACCATGTGCCTGACAGAATCGCATTGCGGCACCGATCTTGGCCTGCTGCGCACCAAGGCAGTGCCGCAGGATGACGACAGCTATCTTGTAACCGGCAACAAGATCTTCATCAGCGCCGGCGATCACGACCTGTCGGACAACATCATCCACCTGGTGCTGGCACGTCTGCCCGATGCCCCTCCCGGTGTGAAGGGTATCTCCTTGTTTCTCGTGCCGAAATACCTTCCGAATGAGCAGGGCAATCCCGGCAATTTCAACAACGCGCAGGCGACAGCCATCGAACACAAGATGGGCCTGAAAGCATCGGCCACATGCCAGATGTCTTTCGAGGATGCCAAGGGCTGGCTGATCGGCAAACCGCACCGCGGACTGGAAGCCATGTTCGCGATGATGAATACGGAGCGCGTGGCCGTGGGGATACAGGGCCTTGGCGTGGGCGAGATCGCCTACCAGTCGGCGGTCTATTATGCCAAGGATCGCCTTCAGGGCCGCTCGCTTTCCGGCGTGAAGAACCCCGATGGCCCAGCTGATCCTATCATCGTTCATCCGGACGTGCGCCGCATGTTGATGACGATGCGCGCCTATAACGAAGGCAGCCGGGCAGTCTCCGCCTGGGTCAGCCGCGCTCTGGATGCAGAACATGCTGCGAAGGAACCGGAGGCTCGCGAACGGGCCAAGGACTTCGTCGCCCTGATGACGCCTGTCGTGAAGGCCCTCTTCACCGACCTTGGCCACGAGAGTTCTCACATCGCCATACAGGTGCATGGTGGCCACGGCTACATCCAGGAAACCGGGGTGGAACAGTTCGCCCGCGATGCGCGCATTGCCCAGATTTACGAAGGCACCAACGGCATTCAGGCGCTGGACCTTGTGGGCCGCAAGTTGCCCGATCGCATGGGCCGCAATCTTCGCAGCTTCTTCCATCCTGTCTCGCAATTCATCGAGGATCACGGTGCGGATGCCAATATCGGCAAGATGGTTGCCGGTTTGCAGCAGGCCTTTGGAGCCTTGCAGCTTTCTACCGGCCACATCGCTCGCAAGGGCATGAAGGATCCGGAAGAAGCTGGCGCAGCCGCCACCGATTACCTGCATCTGCTGGGCTTCGTCGCGATGGGTTACTGCTTTGCCAAGGCTGCAAAGATTGCCCATGCCAAGCTTGAAGAAGGCACGGATGATAAGGCGTTCTACGAAGCCAAGATCGTCACTGCGCGATTTTTCTTCGATCGTCTGTTGCCGCCTGCAATGGCGCAGATGATGGCGATTACCAGCGGTAAGGGCAGCATGATGGATATGCCGGAGGAGGCATTTTGAACGCCGCACTGGATAGCTTCGCTGGCGGGCTGAAAGTGCCCGCCATCGTTGCCCCCATGTTTCTGGTTTCCGGACCCGATCTGGTCGTGGAAACTTGCAAGGCGGACCTTTGTGGCACGTTCCCTGCCCTGAACCAGCGGACAACGCAGGGCTTTGACGAATGGCTGTGCGAGATCGAGGAAAGGCTTAACGATGATGATGCGCCCTACGGCGTCAATCTGATCGTTCATGGCTCCAACCCGCGCGTGGAAGCTGATCTGGAGGTTTGCATCAAGCACAAGGTGCCGTTGATCATAACTTCGCTCGGCGCAGTGCCCGATCTGGTGAAGGCCGTGCATTCCTACGGCGGGCTGGTGTTTCACGATGTTATCCAGCGACGTCACGCTGAAAAGGCTGCCGAGGCAGACGTCGATGGTATCATCGCGGTGGCAGCGGGTGCCGGCGGCCATGCCGGTACGTTCAGCCCCTTCGCCCTCACTAGCGAAATCCGCGAGTTCTGGGATGGGGCGTTGATCCTGTCGGGATCCATGAGCCATGGTGGCCATATTGCTGCTGCGCAAATGATGGGCGCTGATTACGGCTATTTCGGCAGCCACTTCATCGCGGCGGCTGAAAGCATGGCACCGCAGGATCAAAAGGACATGATGATCGGCGCCAGCGCCAAGGACATTTCCTATACCGACAGGGTGACTGGCGTAGGCGCGAATTTTCTTACGCCCAGCCTCGATGCCGCAACCCTCCACGATGCCCCCGGCAAGATGTCACTGAACGAGGAGGCGAAAGCCTGGAAAACGATCTGGTCGTCAGGTCACGGCACGGGTGCAGTGCGCGAAGTTCGCAAAACAAAGGACATTTGCGAGCAATTGATCAGCGAGTACGAGGCTGCGCGCGCAAAATTCTGCGCGTGACGGGCACGAACATCGCCAGTCGCCGTTTGGGCTCATGAATGTCCGGAAAACCTGAAACTGGCGCCCCTCGCGTAAACCATATTGCAACTGCAGTTCCCGATTGTGATGTGCACGCTCACTATACGGAATGGGCTGCAAGGCAGTTGACGGACGATCGCCGGTCCAGGCTGTTTCGCCGAATGGAATCGCGCGGTGGGATTTCTCACCGCTACTCCGTGCTATCTGGCGACGACGCTGCTCTGAATTTCGGCAGTTTTTACATGACCGGCAAGCAACCCGGCACGGGCGCCAGAATGCGCCGGTATGCCGACAGCGCACCTGATCTGGCGATGAAAGCCATCTCCGACCTGCCCTCCACCGATGGTGTGACCCATATCGTGATCGCCAGCTGCACAGGGTTCATTGCGCCAGGTCTTGACCAGCTGATTGCCCGGCGGCTTGGACTGGCAGTCGATGTGGAGCGCGTGTCCATCGGCTTCATGGGATGTTATGCTGGTGTCACCCTTTTGCGGACCGCAGGCCATATTGTCCGCTCCCAACCTACGGCAAAGGTGCTCGCGGTTTCGGTAGAGCTTTGCTCTCTTCACCTTCAGGAAACCGATGACATCGAAATCCTGCTGGCCATGGGCCAGTTCGCTGATGGCGCGGCAGCTGCAATCGTCAGCGCGCAGGGCGATGGTTTGGCTCTTGGCGAAGGCGTGTCGCTCGCGCTGGAGGAAAGCGACAAATTGATTACCTGGACCATAGGCGACAACGGTTTTGCCATGCACCTTTCGGGCGAAGTGCCCGGCCGGTTGGCAGATGCGCTGGACAATGATGCCACGCGCAAGACAATCATGGGCGAAAATCCTCCGATAGCCTGGGCAGTGCACCCTGGTGGCCGCTCCGTTCTTGATGCGGTGGAGCGCGGCCTTCCGCTCGCTTCAAATGCGCTTGATGCATCGCGCAGCGTGCTGGACCAGTTTGGCAACATGTCCTCCGCTACCGTCTTGTTCGTACTGGAACGATTGGCGCGCGAAAGGCCGCAAAGCGGCATCGCGCTGGCATTTGGCCCCGGACTCGCGATGGAAGGCTTGCGCTTTGGATGGGTAGACGGCGATGCTGTCTGAGCGACGCGATACCCGGGAATTGATGGATGATCAGGCGCTGCCGGAATGTGTCTATCGCTCAGTCCTTGCCGATCTTGCCCGGGTCAGCCGCCTCACATTCGGATATCGCCCTACACTGGATTTTCTGAATCGAGCAGTAAAGGGGCGCAAGAAGATCACCTTGCTCGATGTCGGTTTTGGTCAGGGCGATATGCTCCGCGAAATTGCCAGATGGGCCGAAAACAAGGGTATCGAGGCCAAATTGGTCGGCGTCGATCTGAATCCGCGCAGCCAGGCTGCCGCACGAGAAGCTACTCCGCCCGAAATGCCGATTGTCTATCGAACCGGCGACTACGCCGACCTGATGGATACGAAATGGGATTTCATCATTTCCAGCCTTGTTGCCCACCACATGACCCATGAAGAACTGATTTTGTTCTTGCGGTTTATGGATAGCGAGGCGCAGGTCGGCTGGTTCGTGAATGATCTTCACCGTCATTCGATCAGCTACTTCACCTATCCCGTGCTATCCCAACTGGCGGGGCTGCATCGGATCGTGCGCATGGATGGACAAACGTCGATAGCCCGATCCTTCCGCCCGGAAGAATGGGAAGAAATGCTGTCAGACGCCAAAGTCACCGGCGCGCGCGTTCAGCGCAAGTTTCCCTTCCGTCTGTGCGTATCGTGGACGCGCTAGGAGAGATGCCGCTGATATTGGGCGCAGGCCCTGCGGGATGCGCCGCAGCGATCCGGCTGGCGCAGAACGGTACATCCGCCACGTTATTGGACAGGGATGAGACTGTTGGCGATCCGCTGTGCGGCGGCTTTCTCAGCTGGCGTACTGTGGAACAGTTGCAACAGCTTGGCGTCGATATCCATGCAGCAGGCGCGCATCCTTTACGTCGTTTGCGCCTGTTTGACGGCAGCCGGGAAGCATCGCTTGATCTTCCGTACCCGGCCTACGGTCTGTCCCGCCATGCGCTCGACACCGCCATGCGGCAGGTCGCGGGGAAGCTTGGCGTGCAGATACGGTTTGATGAAATCCGCGGTCTCTCAAGCGGTGTTGCGCATGGGAAGTCTGGCAATTGGCACTCATCAGCCATCTTTCTCGCCACCGGCAAGCATGACGTTCGCGGCCAATCACGCCCGCGCAAAGGCAAGGATACAGCACTTGGCATCCGCCTGCGCCTGCCACCCTCTCAGCAAAGGCGGCAACTACTGGCGGGTGCGATAGAACTTCACCTGTTCGATGGCGGCTATATCGGGATCGTCTTGCAGGAAGGCGGGTCAGTAAACATCTGCCTCGCCATGCGAAAAAGCGCGCTGGCGCGAATCGGCGGCTCGCCTGAAAAACTGTTCGCTTATCTTGCGCTTGAAAACCCCGCCCTCGCCCAGCGTTTGGGCGATGACTGGCACGAGTTGAGCATCGATACCATCGGCGCTGTGCCTTATGGCTGGATCGGCGACACCACCTCCACCGGCCTTTTCCGCTTGGGCGATCAGGCAGCGGTTATCCCCTCGCTTGCAGGCGAAGGAATTTCCATCGCACTGGCAAGCGGCGTTTCGGCTGCAGATCACTTTACGAAAGGCAGCAGCGCGCAAGATTTTCAACGCAACTTTGCCAGAATGGCGCGAAAGCCAGTGCGCCTCGCCCAGATAGCATGGCACCTTGCAGAAACGCGGTTGGGGGCTAGGGCGGCAATTGCAGTGGCGGGTATCGCTCCATCTGTAATCGCCACTTTCGCCGACATGGCGCGCATAGAAGCGGCGCCCTCTCTTGCGCCACGGTAAGGCTCTGCTAGGACGCGGCCAAACCACTGGCATCCAGACAAAAGACAGGTAGACCCAACATGGCGAAGATTCAGGTCAAGAACCCCATCGTAGAAATTGACGGAGACGAGATGACGAAGATCATCTGGGAGTGGATCCGTGAACGTCTGATCCTCCCCTATCTCGATGTCGATCTGAAATATTACGATCTGTCCGTTGAGAAGCGTGACGAGACCGACGACCAGATCACGATCGATTCCGCCAAGGCTATTCAGAAGTACGGCGTCGGCGTGAAATGCGCCACCATCACGCCGGACGAAGCCCGCGTTGAAGAGTTCGACCTGAAGCAGATGTGGCGCTCGCCCAACGGCACGATCCGCAACATCCTTGGCGGCACGATCTTCCGTGAGCCGATCGTGATCGACAACGTGCCTCGCCTTGTCCCTGGCTGGACCGACCCTATCGTGGTGGGCCGTCATGCTTTTGGTGACCAGTATCGCGCCACCGACACGCTGATCCCCGGCGCCGGTAAGCTGCGCATGGTTTTCGAGGGCGAAGACGGCAACAACATCGATCTCGAAGTACACACCTTCGATCAGCCCGGCGTGGCGATGACAATGTACAACCACGACGAGAGCATTCGCGACTTTGCGCGCGCCAGCTTCAACTACGGCCTTGATCGCGGCTGGCCGGTGTATCTCTCCACCAAGAACACCATCATGAAAAAGTACGATGGCCGCTTCAAGGATCTTTTCGAGGAAGTGTTCAATACCGAAGGCTTCAAGGAAAAGTTCGAAAAAGCCGACATCGGTTACGAGCACCGCCTGATCGACGACATGGTAGCCGCCGCCCTGAAGTGGAACGGCAAGTTCGTATGGGCCTGCAAGAACTACGATGGTGACGTACAGTCCGACATC
>JBASBA010000066.1:0-12430 GCA_049650885.1 Alteraurantiacibacter sp.
CAAAAGCACATCACCATCCATCACGATGAAATCCCGCGCGCCAATCACTTTTTTGAGAACGAGCAGGACGAACTGATGAAGTCGGTCGACAATTATCTCGACTTCCGCCTCGATCCGAGTTGCCCGATCACCTGATCGCATTCTTCCAGAGTGGCATCTTCAGCGCGCGTCGGAACCCCGGTTTCGGCGCGCGCTTGCATTTGATCGTCTTTCAGCATAATGTCACAGTATAACATGACTCGCCTATCCATAGGCGAGCAACTGGAAGAGGAAACAAACCATGGCCTATTCAAATGCTACCGTCAGCCCCGCCGCCCGCCTGCGCGCCGCAACGGGTGTAATCGCGATCCATGCGCTGGTGGGAGCCGGAATTATCGCCGGTCTGTCGATCACCGGAGTTATCACCAAGGATGATGGCGGCCTTGTCGCCTATTTCAATCCTGACCCGCCCGCACCGCCGCCCCCTCCGCCCAAAGTGGTGCCAGAACCAATGGATCAGGCGCTTGCGCCTGTTACCGCACCAACGCCGCCTATTGCTCTGGATCGTCCCCGCCCGATCGAGGTCGAGCCGGTAACGCCCGATATCAGTTCCGAGGTCATCCTGACCCCGCCGAAGAGAAACCTCGAAATCCCTGGTCCGGCGGTTGTCCCCCTTACCCCACCAGCAGCTGCGATAACGCCAGTCGGCGCGTCGCCCGCTAATGGCCCTGCAGGGTGGATCACCACCAATGATTACGCGCGCAGCGACCTTGTCAGAGAGCGCGAGGGTACAGCGGGCTACAGGCTGGTAATCGGTAGCAACGGCCGTGTGGACGCTTGCGAGATTACGCGCAGCAGTGGCCATGCCACGCTGGATCGCAACACCTGCCGCCTGCTGGAACGAAGGGCGCGGTTCAATCCGGCCACCAATAATCAGGGCAATTCCACCGTGGGCACTTACACCGGCACGGTGACCTGGCAGATACCCGCAAGGTAACGCGCAGCTAGTCCTGCATCGCTTTGTCTTCGGCGATGGCATTGGCGGCGGCTTCCACCGGGGTGTCGCCGCCTTCCATTGGCACCAGCCAGATTGCCACGTTGACGATCATCACGAAGGACAGGATCGCCATCAGCATCGCCTGGCGCCCCATGCCCTTTCGCCACAACACCAATGCGCCCGCCGCAAGTGCAATGGCGGCCAGCACGACGACAGAGAGGACAAGATCGAACATGGCCCTGCCCTAGCCCGCTGTCCGGATGCCCGCCAGCCCTCATCTTGCGGCCAATCTTCTTGACTGGATCGGTTGCATCGGCAACCACTCTGCCATGCAAAAGATCACCGACGCATCGCTATCCCGCCGCTCCTTCATTGGGGCACTGGGTGCTTCCACCGCCCTCACCGTTTTGCCCGGTTGCGCAACGATGGCAGCGCCCAGCGGCCAGGCCGCGGCAGAGGCATTGCTGGACGATATCGCGTGGAACATGCTGCGCCATGAACCCACCCGCGCCACCGGCCTTGGCGTAGACACAGGCGTGCATGCCGCCTTGCGCAGTCAGCTTGGCAATGCCTCGCCTGAAGGGCAGGATGCCTATGCCGCAACGCTGCGCGCCGATCTGGCGCGAGCCCGCAATTTCGACAAGACCGGCCTCAATCCCGCAACGCGCACCAGTTTCGAGGTGGTGGAAAGCGCATATGCCACCGCGATTGACGGCATGGCCCTGCCCTATGGTGACATTCCCGTGGGTAGCTGGCGCACTGCGCCCTATGTCGTGATCCAGAACGTGGGTGCCTATATCGATCTGCCACGCTTCCTTGATTCCGATCATCCTATCGCGGACGAGGCCGATGCAGAGGCCTATATCGCCCGCCTTGAGGAGATGCCCGGAGTGCTGAACGGCGAACTGGAGCGGATTATCAATGCCCGTGAAATGGGCGTGGTGCCGCCCGATTTCCTGCTGGACAAAGCCATTGACCAGATGAACGCGCAGATCGCCGATGCAAGGTCGGGTGGGGCGATGGTGGAATCGCTGGTGCGCCGCACGGCAGAGGAAGGAATTGCAGGCAACTGGAGCGCCCGTGCCACGCAAATCGTTACCGGCCAGATCGCCCCCGCACTCGAAGCGCAGCTTGCAGAGTTGCAGCGTGAGCGCGCAGTGGCAGACAGCGATCCGGGCATCTGGTCCCAGCCGGGCGGGGATGAGTGGTACGACTGGTCGCTGCGATCCAGCACCACCACCGATATGGGGCCGGACGACATACACGAGCTGGGCCTTGAAACCCTGGATAACATCCATGCACAAATGGACCCGATCCTGCGCGATATCGGTTACACCGATGGCACCGTGGGCAACCGGATGACGGCACTTTCCGAAGATCCGCGCTTCATGTTTGCCCAAGGTGATCCCGGCCGTGCAGAGATCATGGCATTTATCGAGGACCGGATCGAATGGATCCGTGCACAGATGCCGCGTGCCTTCCGCCGGGTTGGCGCGGGCAATCTTGAAGTGCGGCGCCTGCCACTTGCGGAAGAGCCTGGCGCGCCCACCGCATATGGCGGCGCGGGCAGCGTGGATGGCACGGTGCCGGGCAAGATGTGGATCAACTTGCGCACCACAGATCTGCACCGCAAGTACGATGTGCCCACGCTGGTGCATCACGAAACAATCCCCGGCCATGTGTGGGAAGGGGAGTATTCCAATCAATTGCCCCTGATCCGATCCATCCTGGCTTTCAATGCGTTTTCCGAAGGCTGGGCGCTGTATTCCGAACAACTTGCCGACGAACTCGGCGCTTATGCCGACAACCCCGCATGGCGACTGGGATATATGCAGGACGCCGCGTTTCGCGCCTGCCGCCTGGTTGCGGACACCGGCCTGCACCATAAACGCTGGAGCCGCGAGCAGACGGTCCGGTTTTTCATGGAGAGGAATGGCAACAAGCGCGAACAGATCGCCAGCGAGGTGGATCGTTATTGCAGTTGGCCGGGGCAGGCCACCGGCTACATGGTCGGCAAGCTGGAAATCCTGCGCCAGCGCCAACGCGCCATGGCAGCGCTTGGCAACGCCTACGACTTGCGTGATTTCAACCAGGCCGTTGTGGATGGCGGCAATGCGCCGCTGGACGTGCTGGGGGCGAATGTCGGTCGGTACATGGCGAACACCCAAGCTTAACCACCGTCTGTTACACCTCTCATGTCGGGCTGCTTCGCGCAGTCCGGCCGGTATGTAACTGGGAGGAAGGCAAGGCGATGGTCGCGCTCTACGTCACCATCGATACAGAATATGAACCCGGCTTCACCGCGAAGCACGGGGCGGGGTCGCGCGCGGCCAACTTCGACCGCGCCATTCGCGGCTCAACGCCCGCTGGTGATGTTGGCATCTTTCACCAGATGGACGTGTTTGAAAGCCACGGTCTGAAAGCCGTCTTCTTCGTCGATCCAATGCCCGCCCTGATCTGGGGAACGGGTGCCATTGCGGATGTTGTGGAGCCCATCGTGGCGCGCGGCCATGATGTGCAGCTTCATCTGCATACAGAATGGCTGGCCATTGCGGGTGACGCAAATCCGCTTGGCATATGTAAGGGCCCGAACCTGAAAGACTATACGTTTGCGGAACAATGCCATCTGCTGGAACTGGCTACCGGCTTCCTGGTGGACGCCGGCGCGCCGCGTCCTGTGGCCTTTCGTGCCGGCAATTACGGTGCGAATGACGATACTTTGCGCGCACTGTCTCACGCCGGGCTGACGCATGATTCCAGCCATTCCCCGGCACTTGCGGAAGGTAGCTGCGAGATTTCGCTGGGCGAAAACGATCGCGCACCTTTATCGCGGCACGGCGTGGTGGAAGTGCCTATCGGTTGCATCGCAGATGCGTTTGGCGGTCTGCGCCACGCACAACTCACAGCCCTCTCCTACAGGGAGATTATTGCCGCGCTGCGCCACGCGAGGGACCAGGGTGAGGAGAGTTTTACCATCGTATCACACAGCTTTGAATTGCTGTGCCGCCAACGAACGCGGATCAACAAGGTGGTGTCACGCCGGTTCGAGAGAATGTGCGCAAAGATCGCGACGATGAAGGGAATTTCCACGGCAACCTATGCCGATAGACTGCCCTCACCTGTCAGCGGCACCTTCCCGGTGATGCGGCCAGCACCATTGCTGAATGGTACACGGGTTGTGGAGCAGGTGCTGGCCAACGCACTTTATGGGTCAACGTGATTTAGCAAAAGACCCCACAGTCACGATGGCCTATATCGTCGCTGGCATAACCTGATTGATGTTGGCGGTGCTCGTGCCGGATCCCCGAATGCACTGGCAGCGCCTCTCTACAAAGGGAAGCGCTGCCGTGCTTGCCGGGCTTGGCCTGTTCGGCAGCATGTGCACTGCGCTGGCCTGAAGATTCAGGCTCATCCAGCTACTTCTTGCCGAACAAATTCCCAGCCATGCCTGCAATGTCGTCCAGCGGGCTACCGTCGTGGTCCTTGTCCAGCATTTGCATGAAAGATGTCAGCGATCCCTCTCCGCCAAGTTGCTCCATCACCTGCGTCAGAACACCCTGATCGATGCCGCTACGCTCTGCCGCAGTGGTGACGGTATCGGTGTCGGCCTGGTGCCCTTCGGTAAGCGCGGCGATGGCGCGTTCTGCGGTTTCCTGGTCGATACCCATCTTCTCGGCCATGTTCTTTACCGTGGGGTGATTGTGGGCAGCGCCCAGTATCTGGTCGAAAATGCTCATGCTGATGTCTCCTGTCCGATAGTGTGTCAGCAAACGTAGGCCAGATGCCTCACACATTAAAGACCCCGCTACGGCTTGCGCCGCGCGGGGTCCTCCTCTCCAACTGTGCAACCAGTTTCAGGCGGGCTGTGGAGCCGCCTGGCGAACGCCTTCGTCGACATGATCGGTGAAGCGTTCGAAATTATTCACGAACAACTCTACCAGCTTGTGCGCGGTGGCGTCATATTCTTCCTTGTCGGCCCAGGTGCTGCGCGGATCGAGAACGGACTGGTCGATACCTGCATCATCCAGTGCAGGCACGGTGACCGGCACCTCGAAACCGAAGTTCGGATCTTTGCGGAATTCCACGTCGTCCATCTTGCCATCCAGCACTGCGTTCAGCAGGCCGCGCGTGGCCTTGATCGGCATACGCTGGCCAACGCCATACTTGCCGCCGGTCCAGCCGGTGTTGAACAGCCAGCACTGCACGTTGCCCTTGGCGATACGCTCTTTCAGCAGATTGCCGTAGACGGATGGGTGACGCGGCATGAAGGCGGCCCCGAAACAGGTGCTGAAAGTTGCCTCGGGCTCAGTCACGCCAATCTCGGTTCCGGCCACCTTGGCGGTATAGCCCGAGAGGAAGTAGTACATCGCCTGATCCGCTGTCAGTCGCGCGATCGGAGGTAGCACACCGAATGCATCTGCGGTCAGCATGATTACGTTGGCGGGTGCCGGGCCGAGGTTCTTCTCGCTGGTGTTGGGAATGTACTCGATGGGATAGGCGCCGCGGGTGTTCTCTGTCCTGCTGCCGTCGGTGAAGTCCAGCTCGCGCGTGTCCTCGTCCATGATCACGTTTTCGATGATGGTGCCGAACATCTTCGTCGTGGCGTAAATTTCCGGCTCGCCTTCGGCCGAGAGATCGATCATCTTGGCGTAGCAGCCCCCCTCGAAATTGAACACGGCATCGTCGGACCAGCCGTGCTCGTCATCGCCGATAAGGGTGCGGCTGGCGTCAGCGGAAAGCGTCGTCTTGCCGGTGCCCGAAAGGCCGAAGAAGATCGCCGTCTTGCCGTCCGGGCCAATGTTGGCGGAGCAATGCATCGGCATCACGCCCTGTTCTGGCAGCAGATAGTTCAGGAGGCCGAAGACGCCCTTCTTCATCTCGCCTGAATACTCGGTATTGCCGATCAGGATCAGCTTCTCCGTCAGGTTTACCGAGATGACAGTGTCGCTGCGGCAACCGTGGCGTTCAGGATCGGCCTTGAAGCTGGGCAGGTTGATGATGGTATATTCGGGATCGAAGCTTGCCAGTTCTTGCGCAGTGGGTCGCACCAGCAGGGTGCGGGCGAACAGGTTGTGCCAGGCCATCTGGGTGATCACCCGCACGTTCACGCGGTATTCGGGCTGGCTTCCGCCGAACAGGTCGGCCACGTAAAGCTCTTTCTGCTCTTGCGTTGCGGCAAGGAAATCGGCCTTCAGATTGTCCCAGTGCTGCTGGTCCATCGGCTGGTTGATCTTGCCCCAGTCGATCGTGTCCTCGGTGGTCGGATCGCGGACGATAAACTTGTCCTTCACGCTGCGACCGGTAAATTTGCCGGTATCGACCAACAGGGCGCCATGCTGCGTCAGTTGGCCCTCACCCTTGGCGATGGCGTGTTCAACCAGTGCGGCGCTGCCAAGGTTTGGATGAATAGTGGCGGTGGTCGCGATGCCCTGATCGGACAGCGACTTGGATAGCATATATGACACGTTAGCTCCTCAACACGGGTCAAGATGTAGCGCAGCGCATCAAAACGCACTGCTTATGTATTAGCGCATAGGGACGTTACTTTGCGGCGTCAATTTGGCGGGGCCGGTTTAAATTGCCTGACTGTGGCGCATCCTGACTACGCCAAATTTTCCACCGGCGTCTTCGCCGTGTTGTCACTTCGCGTTCAAGCGATTACGCCCTGCCTGATCAAGGAGCAGCATGACACAAGCCTCGGACGACATGACAGACGCGCCGCACAATCACGCGGCAGAAAGCCAGCGCACCATCGCACTGGTGGACGATGATCGAAATATCCTCGCCACCCTGTCGATTGCATTGCAGGCCGAAGGCTATGCCACGCGCGTCTATTCCGATGGCGAAGCAGCGCTGGTGGCCTTGCAGCAAAACCCGCCGGACCTTGCGGTGTTCGACATCAAGATGCCACGCATGGACGGGATGGAACTGCTGCAGAAACTGCGCACCTCCTCTGATCTTCCGGTCATCTTTCTTACCAGCAAGGATCAGGAGGAGGACGAGGAAGCGGGCCTTGCGATGGGTGCGGACGATTACATCGCCAAGCCTTTCAGCCAGCGCCTGTTGCTGGCGCGCATCCGCACCATACTGCGCCGCGCAGCGCCGCTGCCCGAAACGGTGGAAGGTGCAACATCCATGCCCACCGCGCATAACGAGGTGATTGCGCGGGGAAGGCTGGCGATGGATCCGGCCCGGCACCAGGTCACTTGGGCTGGCCGACCCGTCAGCCTGACCGTCACCGAATTCCTGATCCTGGAGGCGCTGGCGATCCGTCCCGGCGTTATCAAAAGCCGTAACCAGCTGATGGATGCCGCCTATCCCGACGACATCTTCGTCGATGATCGGACGGTCGATTCTCATATAAAGCGGCTGCGGCGCAAATTTCGCTCGGTAGATCGGGAATTTGGCGCGATCGAGACGCTGTACGGCGCTGGCTACAGCTTTACCGATGGCTGATGAGAGCGCTCGCGATGCGTTGCAGGCCAGCCGTCTGGAGCGGCTCGCCTTTCCTATCGGTCGCTCCCTTACCGCCCGCATTCTGGCGGTGAACCTGATCCCGCTGCTGGTGCTGGCGGGCAGTCTGCTGTTCCTCGATTCCTATCGCCGCCAATTGCTGGACGAACGTTTCAAACTGGCCCGGATCGAGGCGCAGATCACGGCAGAAGCGCTGGCGGGCGCAACGCCAGAGCGGCAGGAAGCCCTGCTGAGCCAGATTGGCCGGGAGCAGCGGATGCGGCTTCGCATGTATGATGGTGCGGGCCAACTGATCGCCGATAGCTTCGCGCTGGACGAGCCGTCCTTCACCTTTGATGATCCCGTGGCAGAACCCTTCGTGGAGGATGCTGCGCGCTGGACGGACAATGCGCTGAACTTTGCCGTAAACGCCCCCTCTCCCCCGCCCTATATCGAACCTGATGAAACAGCCGCAGACAACTGGCCCGAACTCACCCGCGTGCGTCAGCAGGGCCTCAGCCAGATCGAACTGCGCCGCGCCCCCGATAACACGCCCGTCATCAACGCCGCCGCTCCTGTCGGCGTGAACGGGGCAAGCTTGCTGACCACGCGCAACGCAACCGACATTACGCAGGCCGTCCGCAATGCGCGCAGCAGCCTGATGACCATTATCCTGCTGGCGCTGGCTGTTTCGACCATCCTCTCTCTCTATCTCGCCAACACGATCATAGAGCCGCTGCGCCGCCTGGTGCGCGCCACCTCTCTGGTAAGACTGGGCCGAGAGCGCGAAGTAGAAGTGCCGCGCATGGATGAACGCGCTGACGAGATCGGCCTGCTGGCGCGCGCCGTATCGGACATGACGGCAACCCTGCGCCATCGTATCGACGCGGTGGAAACCTTCGCCGCCGATGTTGCGCACGAGATCAAGAATCCCCTCGCATCACTGCGCAGTGCCACAGAGTCTCTGCCCAAGGTGGAAGAGCCGCAATTGCGCGCCCAGCTGGTGGACATCGCTGCACATGATGTTCGGCGCATCGACCGCCTCGTCTCGGAAATATCCGAGGCCAGCCGCATTGACGCCGAATTGAGCCGCGCCACTTTCGAGGCGGTGGAACTCGGCCAGCTTTTCTCCAACGTGGTTGCACGCAAGATGGAGCGGAACGAGAACCGCGGATGCGCCATCGAGATCAATCCCGAAACCAGCAGCGATCTTGTGATGGGCGTGCCCATCCGGCTGGAACGGATTGCAGAAAATCTTATCGACAACGCCGTCTCCTTTTCACCGGAAGGGGGCCGGATCATCGTGACCATCGCAAGGACCGACGAGCGCGTAACAGCAACCGTGTGCGACGAGGGGCCCGGCATTCCCGAAGCGGAACGGGAGAAGGTTTTCCGCCGGTTCCATTCGCATCGGCCCGAGGAGGAAGAATACGGCAACCACTCCGGCCTGGGGCTTGCCATAGGTCGCACGATTGCAGAAGCACACGGCGGCACCCTTTCGGTCACGGAAACTTCGCCCATGCTTTGCGGTGCATGCGTCGTACTGGAACTGCCCGGAGTTTGAGCCCCGGAGTTTAAGCGGAGACCGATGAGGGAAATCATTGCCAACGTCAGCTGCGTCGCCCTTCGCGGCCGTGCGATCATCATTGCCGGACCATCGGGCAGCGGCAAATCCAGCCTTGCACTGGCTCTGATGGATCGCGGGGCGGAACTGATCGGTGATGACGGGGTGACCCTTGCGCAGGTTGGCGAACTGGTGGTGGCAACACCCCCGCCCAATACGCACGGCCTGATAGAAATCCGCAATGTTGGCCTGCTGGAAGTGCCCACCGCATGCGCTCCGCTTGCCCTGGTGCTGAAACTTACGCCCGATGCGGAACGCTTGCCGCTTGTCCAGCACACCAGGCCCCTGTTGGGCCGCGATTTTCCCGAAGTGGCCCTTTATCCCGACAGCCCGTTTCTTGTCCTGCGCGCCGAAGCGGCGCTTGAAATGCACGGGCTGGATTGAAGTGGGGCCTTCACATTTGTTGGTAAAGCGCACATCAGGCGCAAATGGCACCTGATAGTTCGGAAACCGCAGCGGCGGCCCCGCGGCAACGCATCCTGCTTGTCACCGGCATGTTGGGAGCGGGCAAATCCACGGCCCTGCGGGAGTTGGAGGATCTGGGATGGGAACCCATCGATAATTTCCCCATCCGCCTGCTGGATCGCATGATCGGCCCGGACGATACCAATCACTCGCTGGCCATAGGCTTTGATTGCCGCACCCGTGGGTTTGTGCCTGCCGATGTCATCGCGCAGGTGAAGGAGTGGGTGAACAACGACAAGCTCTCCATTACCACGCTGTTTCTTGATTGTACCGGGCATGAGCTGGAACGCCGTTTCAACGAGACGCGCCGGCGCCATTTTTTGGCGGGAGACCTTCCTGCCGCATCCGGCATTTCGGCAGAGCGCGAGTTGCTGGAACCGCTGCGCCGATGGGCCGATGTGCTGATCGACACCAGTGAGTTTTCCACCAATGAACTCAAGCAAACCATCCGCGACCAGTTTCAGCAAACCGCGCCGCAGCAGATGACTGTCACCGTCTCCAGCTTCGGCTTTGCACGCGGCAAGCCGCCCACGGCAGATCTGGTATTCGACATGCGCTATCTCGATAACCCGCATTGGGAAAACGGCCTGCGTGAACAGACGGGACTTGATGCAGGCGTCGGAGAATTTATCGAACGCAGCGCTGTGTTCGCCTCCAGCTTCGACAAGATACGCAGCCTGCTGCTGGAATTGCTGCCGCGCTATGCGGAACAGGGAAAGGCGTATGTGAATATCGCTTTTGGATGCACAGGCGGAAGGCACCGTTCTGTTTACACAGCCGAGAAGATGGCGCAGGAGTTGCGCCAGGGCGGCTTTTCGCCCACCGTGCTGCATCGCAACCTTGGATCGCGCGCGGAAGATCTGGTGGAAGGAAGCCAGCAGCCGTGACGATTGCCGCATTTTCCACAGCAACCGTTAAGAGCGCAAAGAGCATCACAGCCTCATGATCGGACTGATTCTCGTTACCCACGGCCGCCTGGCCGAGGAATTCGTTTCCGCCATGGAACACGTCGTCGGCCAACAGGATGCAATCGCCACGATATGCATCGGCCCCAATGACGACATGGAGGAACGCCGTCAGGAAATCGCCGATGCCATCGAAGCGGTAGACACCGGCTCTGGCGCGATTTTGCTGACGGACCTGTTTGGCGGCACACCATCCAACCTGGCGATTTCCCTGCTGAAACAGGGGCGCACGGAAGTGTTGGCAGGCATCAACCTGCCCATGCTGATTCGCCTTGCCGGTGCGCGCAAGGAATTGCCGCTTGCCCAGGCAGCATCCGCCGCGCGAGAGGCGGGCCGCAATTACATCACCCTGGCATCAGAATTTCTTGGCCAGGACGCCTGAAGCAGCAGGAGAATACGGCGGTGAGTGAAGCAAGCCAGGACATCGTCATCCCCAACAAACGCGGCCTTCACGCCCGCGCCAGCGCGAAATTCGTGACAGCAGCCAGCGCGATGGACGGCCACAGTGTGTGCGTCGGGAAGGATGGTCAGGAAGCGGCGGGCGATTCCATCCTGGGCCTGATGATGCTGGGTGCAGCGATGGGCGATACTGTGAATATCCGCGTTACCGGCGACGATGCGCCGGCGAAGCTGGCAGAGCTTATCGCGCTGGTCGAAGGCAAGTTTGGGGAGGACTGATGCCTTCCCCTACCCCGCGCATGGCCCGGCGCGAAATTACCGGCTTTTCCAATTCCACAGTCAAATACCTGCGATCCCTGCGCGACAAGAAGCATCGCAAGCGCGAAGGCGTTTTTCTTGCCGAGGGTCTTCGCTTGCTAACGGATGCGCGGGCGTGCGGCCATGTTCCGCAAATGCTGGTGATGGCCGCGAAACGCGATTCCCACCCCTTGATTGACGCACTTGAGGATGCGGTGAACGAAAGCGGCGGCGAGATTATCGTTACGCCGCCGGACATTCTTTCCAAGATAACCGGCAAGGACAATCCGCAAAGCGTGGCTGGCGTCTTTGCGGAATTTGACACCTCCCTCGCCTCAGTTGATCGAACCGCCGCCGATATCTGGCTGGTGGCGCAGGCTTTGCGCGATCCGGGCAACCTTGGCACCATGCTGCGCACTGGCGATGCCATCGGGGCGGGCGGCGTTATCCTGATAGACGATTGCGCCGACCCGTTCAGTGTTGAAACGGTGCGTGCCAGCATGGGCGCCGTATTCACGCAGAAAATTGCCCGCGCTTCGTTTGACGAGTTCCTGCCCTGGCTTCGCGCGGATGAGGGCCAGTTGGTCGCAGCATCCCTGCGGGAGGCAGTGCCCTATCGCAGCGCGCCCTACACCGCGCCATGTTTCGTGATGGTAGGCAATGAATCGCAAGGGTTGCCCGAAGGGTATGAAATGGCCTGCGATCTGCGCGTTACCATGCCCATGCATGGCCGGGCGGACAGTCTGAACGCTGCCGTGGCGGCCGCGGTACTGGGTTATGAAGTGCTGGAAGCGATCAATCCCCAGACACCAGCGCCGTGATGCGCCAGCGGTCGTTCCGGCGATTGGCTATCAGACGATAATCTATCATCGAGCGCAGGCGGTCTCTGGCGATATAGCCCTCGGTCACCTGTCCGCCATCGGGATTGGTCCAGCGTACGAAGGCGAATTCCTCGTCGTCCGTATCACTGGGTAGCTGTTCCACCGCTTGCCATGAAAGCGTGACCGGGGCGTCGGCGTTGCTGGCAGGTTCGCTGCGTAACGGCACGCCCTCGCCTGTAACGATTGCACCCATGTAAGGATCGACCGGAATGGTTTGCGCGAAATACCATGGCAAGGTCAGCGAGGTTTCATCGCTGGCCGCGCAGCCCAGGTCGAAAACTTCGCCCAGCATTTGCCAATGCGCGCCATCATCGGCGGCCAGCAGGGTGCGAAGTTCATCTCTGCCCCCACCGGCACCAAAATCCAGCTT
>JBASBA010000067.1:0-13387 GCA_049650885.1 Alteraurantiacibacter sp.
GGCGGAAATCTCTTCCAGCAGCTCTCGCGTCTGGGCGGATTTTTCATCCTCGCCCAGCGAGGCGACGAGTTCGATCGGTTCGCGCAAATTCTCAAGATAGGTCTTGAGCTGCTGCGTCATGGTGGCATCGAGCATGATAGTCTCTTTAGTTGGGGCGAGGAGTAAATAGCGATGGAGACCCGGGGCTGGGGGAGGGGGGATAGCCCCGGGTCTCTTCGCGACCCGACGCGGCAGATGCCGCCATCGGGAAGGGCGCGGCGGCTCTGATGGCCGCGTGCGCAACTGGTTTCGGCTTAGATCTTGCCGACGAGGTCGAGCGAAGGAGCCAGCGTGTCGCTGCCTTCTTCCCAAGCTGCCGGGCACACCTGGCCAGGGTTCTCGCGAACGTACTGCGCGGCCTTGATCTTGCGCGTCAGTTCGTTGGCGTTGCGGCCTACGCCTTCACAGGTGATTTCCATGATCTGGATCACGCCGTCGGGATCGATCACGAAAGTCGCACGGTCGGCCAGGCCCATCTCTTCACGCAGTACGTTGAAGTTCTTGGAAAGCGTGTGCAGCTGGTCACCCAGGAATGCGAACTTCAGCTTGCCGATCTTCTCGGACGTGTCGTGCCATGCCTTGTGGCTGAAATGCGTGTCGGTGGAAACGCCGTAAACTTCTACGCCCATGCCCTGCAGCATGTCGTACTTCTCGCCCATGTCTTCCAGTTCCGTGGGGCAGACGAAAGTGAAGTCGGCGGGGTAGAAGAAAAATACGCTCCACTTGCCCTTCAGGTCTTCGTCGGTGACGTCGAAAAAGTCCTTGCCGGCCTGAAATGCGGTTGCCTTGAACGGTTTGATCTGGCTGCCAATAATACCCATTGTGAAATCCTTTTAAGTTGTGTGTGTTCGTGAACTCAACGGTTGAGATAGGGATTGTTGCGATGCGAAAAAGCGATTTTGTGCGATTGCTAACATCGGAATAATCGATCACAGATGCGCAAGTTTCGTAAAGCGCAACATGTGTTGCGTTTTTCGCACTATGGCTCGGGCGTATCACTCGCCGGTGGCTCACCGATACGCAGCGATTTTGCCACTCGGTTGATGCTGGGGCCTTGTACCACGCTGGAAACCAGCACCACGAAGAACACTACGTTGAAGATGGCAAAGGCCCCCGGCACGCCTGCCACGATGGGGAAGATGGCCAGCACAATCGGCACTGCGCCTCTCAGGCCTGCCCATGATACGAACAGCTTTGTGCGCGCGTCGAAGCGCTTGAACGGCAGCAGGCAGATGAACACGGCCAGCGGCCGCGCCACCAAGATCAGGACGAATGTCACGGCGAGGCCCGCGCCCACAACGGGCAGCAGGTTGGACGGGGTGAGCAACAACCCAAGCGTCAGGAACATCACCACCTGCGCCAGCCACGCCAGCCCGTCCTGAAACGTGCGCACGATGGGCTTGGCGGCAAAGGCGCGGGTGCCCGCAAACACGCCCGCGACATAAACGGCCAGAAAGCCGTTGCCGCCAAACAGGCTGGCAAAGCCAAAGGCCAGCAGCGCCCCGGCAATCGAAACGACGAAGGCCAAGCCACCCTGCCGCAATCCCATCCGTTTCAGGCTTTCTGGCAGCAGGTAGCCCACGGCCAGGCCAACGCCCGCGCCAACGATCATTTGCTGGACAAATTCCGGCACGAGCGCCAGCGGTTCGGGCTGGCTTGCGGCGGTGAACCCCACCAGCGCGGTAACAAGGAATATGGCCATCGGATCATTCGAACCCGATTCCAGTTCAAGCAGCGCGGGAACGTCGTCCTTGAGATCCAGATCACTGGATCGCAGGACGGAAAACACGGCTGCTGCGTCCGTCGATGCGACTACTGCGCCCAGCAAAAAAGCCTGCAACGGCGCGAAATCCAGCAACAGGATCGCCGCCAGCGCCACCACGCCTGCAGTGATGCCAACCCCCACGGTTGCCAGCGCCAAGGCCGGGAAAAGCATGGGCTTCACTGCGCGCCAGTTCGTGTCCAGGCCACCGGAAAACAGGATGAAGGCAAGGCACACGATGCCCACCCCTTGCGTCAGCAGGTAATCGTCAAAGGCGATCCCACCCGGCCCCTCCACCCCTGCAAGAATGCCCAAGGCAAGGAAGCCGACGATGGCGGGAAACCCGATGCGCGATGTCAGCAGGCCCGCAAACACGGTGCCCGCCAGCAGCAGGCCGGTCAGCAGAATCGCGAATTCGGGGCGGAACAGTTCTTGTAGCATGGATCAGCGCACGATAGGCGGCAGAGTCACCCTTGCGTGGCCTGCCCGCCGCATTGAGCGCGGTGCAGCAATTTCTGATCGGCCAGCACCAGCGCCATCATCGCCTCAACCACGGGAACGCCGCGAATGCCCACGCAAGGATCGTGTCGGCCCTTAGTCTGGATCTGCGTCGCTTCACCATCGCTGGTGATCGTATCTACCGGAGTGAGGATCGAACTGGTCGGCTTGAACGCCACGCGGCAGGTGACAGACTGGCCGGTGGAGATACCGCCCGCGATGCCGCCTGCATGGTTCGCCTCGAACACAACGCCACCTTTTGCATCGGGCCGCATGGGATCAGCGTTGGTCTCGCCAGTATTGGTAACAGCGGCAAAGCCATCGCCGATTTCCACGCCCTTGGTGGCGTTGATCGTCATCATGGCAGCGGCCAGCTCGCTATCCAGCTTGGCATAGACCGGGGCGCCCCAACCGGCGGGCACGCCCTCTGCATGGGCCGACACCAATGCGCCGAGCGAGGAGCCGGACTTGCGGGCGGTGTCCACCAGCGTTTCCCACTGCGCAACTGTCTCAGGATCGGCGCAGAAGAACGGGTTCTTGCGAATTTCGGCCTTGTCGAAGCGCGCATAATCCATCGCGACGTCCCCGATCTGCTCTACCCATGCGGTGATTGCGACTTCGGGAATGACCTTTCGGGCGATCGCCCCTGCCGCCACCCGCGCCGCCGTTTCGCGTGCGGACGAACGCCCGCCGCCACGATAATCGCGAAATCCGTATTTCGCATTATAGGTGTAATCGGCGTGGCCGGGGCGGTAAGCCTTGGCGACTTCGGAATAGTCCTTGGATCTCTGATCTGTGTTCTCGATCATCAGGCTGATCGGCGTGCCGGTTGTCTTGCCCTCGAACACCCCGGAGAGGATACGCACCTCGTCCGCCTCCCGCCGCTGGGTGGTGTATTTTGATTGGCCGGGCTTGCGAGCATCCAGAAATGGCTGAATGTCACTTTCCGCAAGTTCGATGCCCGGTGGGCACCCGTCCACCACCACGCCCAGTGCGGGTCCGTGGCTTTCACCCCAGGTGGTAAAACGAAAAACGCGACCGAATGTGTTCCAGCTCATGGGACGCAGCCTTTGCGCTAACTTCACGCGCGTGTCGAGTATCGCGAAACTTTCCAAGTCGTCACCGATCGATGAAACTGCCACAGCTGTGCGTATTCCGGCGCGAATTCGGCAGAAAATCGCGGGAGCCTCTGGCCAAACCGTGCAGCACAGGGCAGGAACAAATCATGATTGCAAAGCTATCTGGACGGCTGGACGAAACCGGCGAAGACTGGGCCATCGTGGATGTGCAGGGGGTGGGCTATCTGGTCCATTGCTCCACCAAGACACTGACGGCGCTGGGCGTGGTGGGCGATGCCTGCACCATCCACACCGATTTGCAGGTGAGCGAGAACGACATGCGCCTGCTGGGTTTTGCCGAAAGCGCAGAGCGTGACTGGTTCCGCCTGCTGACAGGCGTGCAGGGCGTGGGCAGCAAGGTGGCGCTGGCGATCCTCTCGGCGCTCTCCACCGGCGAACTGCGCGATGCCTGCGCGGCGGGTGATGCCGCCAGCGTGGCGCGGGCAAACGGCGTGGGGCCGAAACTGGCGGGTCGCATCGTGAATGAATTGAAGGACAAGGCAGGGGCCATGCCCGGTATGGCCGCCGGCGGTATGGGCGGCGTTACGATTTCGCCGGTTGGCGGCGCCAGCGCCGATGCCGTCAGCGCGCTGCAAAACCTCGGCTTCAAGCCTGCGGTGGCGGCCCAAGCCGTGGCCCGCGCGCAGCAGGAACTGGGAGAGGGCGCTGCGGAGGGCGATCTCATCCGCGTGGCGTTGAAGAAGGCGGCTGGGTGATGGCATACTCGCCCATCTCCCGTCATCCTGAACTTGTCGCCCGCGCCGGAGTGTCCGGTCCACAGAACCTGTGCGGGATACTGCAGGAAGGTGCAGAGCCGATCGTGTGGGACAATGACTGACCAAGCCATCCACACACCCGACCGCCAGCCGGAAGACCCGGATGCAGCGCTGCGTCCCAAGACCTTGCGCGAATTTGTCGGGCAGGCGGCGGCGAAGGACAATCTCGCCGTCTTTATCGAGGCGGCGAAGGGCCGCGGCGAGGCGATGGACCATGTGCTGTTCTTCGGACCGCCGGGATTGGGCAAGACCACGCTGGCGCAGATCGTGGCGAAGGAACTGGGCGTCGGTTTCCGCGCCACCAGTGGGCCGGTGATCGCCAAGGCTGGCGACCTTGCCGCATTGCTGACGAACCTTGAAGCCAATGACGTATTGTTCATCGACGAGATTCACCGCCTCAATCCCGTGGTGGAGGAAGTGCTGTATCCGGCGATGGAGGACCGCGCGCTCGACATCATCATTGGCGAGGGGCCATCGGCGCGCAGCGTGCGGATCGATCTGCCTCCCTTCACCTTGGTGGGTGCGACCACGCGGCAGGGGCTGCTTACCACCCCCTTGCGCGACCGTTTCGGCATCCCCGTGCGCTTGGTATTCTATACCGAGGAAGAACTGATGCGCGTGGTTAAGCGCGGGGCCAATCTGCTGGGGATGGATATCGATCCCACCGGCGCGCGCGAGATTGCGCGGCGTTCGCGCGGTACGCCGCGCGTGGCAGGCCGCCTGATGCGCCGCGTGCGCGATTTTGCGCAGGTGATGGGCGAAACCACCGTCTCCGCCCGCATTGCGGACGAGGCGCTGACGCGGCTGGAGATCGACAATCTTGGCCTGGATGCGATGGACAGGCGCTATCTCACCATGATCGCCACCACCTACAAGGGCGGCCCCGTGGGCGTGGAAACGCTGGCCGCCGGCCTGGCCGAACCGCGCGACACGGTGGAAGAGGTGATTGAGCCGTATCTCATCCAACTGGGCCTGCTGGCCCGAACCGCGCGGGGCCGCTGCCTGAACGATGGCGGCTGGCGACACATGGGCATGGTGCCGCCGAACGAATCGGTCCCGCCGCCGCAGGCTGGCCTGTTCGAGGATGATGGCTGACGCCGCTACCAAGGCGCGCACTGCCCACTGAAACGCCTGTTTCAGTTCCAATCTGGGACACACCTGTGCGACGCCACAAAAAAGCGCAAGATTTGGTGCTTTGGCAGCCCAAAACATGGTTAACGCAATTGCGGGGGAGAGATTTCACAGGTCTGTTTGGCAGCAATCGGAAAAGGCGAGACGTGTCACAGGGGCACCCGAAGCCAAATCCGGCCAATCTGAGAGAGATCCTTCATGTCGGTACGCATGGCTATTGCAAAACTCACTGCCGCTGCTGCGGGCGGTGCAGTTGTGGGCGGAGGCGCGGTGCATGTCGCCGAGCCGCAATCCGCGCAGGTAGGCTATAAGTCAGACAAGGATGGCAAGGGCAAGGGCGCCATAACCTATGTAAAGGGTGGGACACCAACCGCGCGGCGAACGATACCGCCCCTCCCGCGAGAGCAGTTGCGTTTGCGCCGCACTATCGAGACCGAATGCTGCGAGGAAGAGGTCGTTGCCATAGGTGCGCCGCTCCCGCTGCCTCCGCTTCCGTCTGCGCCGATCAATGGTGTTGGCGGCGGACAGCCCGTCATCATCGGCGGTAGCGGCGGATTTGGAGGCAGTGGCGGCTTTGGTGGAGGCTTCTTCGGCGGTTTCTTCGGCGGATCGGGCGGCGGCGGGGGCAGTGCTGTTGTCGATATGAGCACTACCACTACGACGACCGGCGGCAATGGCAGCGGCGGTGATGTCATCATCGATATCGATAATGACAATTCCAGCACCGGATCATCCACCAGCACCAGTTCGGGCGGATCATCGTCCAGCACCAGCACGGGTGGATCGTCTACCAGCACCAGTTCGGGTGGATCATCCTCCAGCACGAGCACCGGCGGCGTCACCAGCACAACTTCTACTTCTACCGGAGGAGTGACGAGTACGACCGGCGGCGTGACCAGTACGACCGGGGGCGTCACGTCAACCACCTCGACGTCCACTTCAGGCAATGTGACCAGTTCGACGTCTGGCAGCAGCTCGACTTCGACAAGCTCGTCCACATCCAGTTCAAATTCGTCCAGCACCTCCACTTCCAGCTCGACCTCATCGAGCACGTCGGGATCGAGCTCCACCTCTGGCGGGACGACTGGCAGCACCACCTCGGGAACGCAGGTTCCAGAGCCTGGTATGCTGGTGCTCTTCGGTGCGGCAGCGGGTGCAGTCTTCTGGCGTCGCCGACGCAAGGACGGCGGGAACGACGCCACTACCGCGTAGTTATTATTGTGTGAAAACAGGGGGAGGGCGGTCTTTTAACAAGGCCGCCTTTTTCTTTGGCGGCAGCTAAAGGCTGCAATCGGGCTTGGTTCCGTGCCGCAGGCGATGCACCCGGACAAGCTGCACTTATCGATCAAACAACCAGATCAGGCAGAACTTGCGCAGGCGTTTGTGTAAGGCCCAAACAAAGGGGGCAGGCCGTGAAGCCCGCCCCGATCATGTGTCCTCGCGATGATCGCCAAGTGTCGCCCGTCAGGCGGCAGCCAGCTTGCGTAGCACGTAATGGAGGATGCCGCCGTTGCGGTAGTATTCCATCTCGTTGGCGGTATCGATGCGGCACAGCGCGGTGAAGGTATCCGTCGAGCCATCGGCCCGCGTCACTTCGACTTCCACCTGTTGACTGGGCGAAAGGTTGTCCAGACCCTTGATGGTGAAGCTGTCTTCGCCCGTCAGGTTCAATTCCTTGCGGCCTTCGCCTTCCTTGAACTGCAGGGGCAACACGCCCATGCCGATAAGGTTGGAGCGGTGAATACGCTCGTAGCTTTCCACGATTACGGCGCGCACACCCAGCAGGATGGTGCCCTTGGCCGCCCAGTCGCGGCTGGAGCCTGTGCCGTATTCCGTGCCGCCGATGACGACGAGCGGCGTGCCATCTTCCTTGTGCTTCATGGCGGCATCGTAAATCGCCATCTGCTCACCCTTGTAGGTGGTGAAGCCTCCTTCAACGCCGGGGACCATTTCGTTCTTGATACGGATGTTGGCAAAGGTGCCGCGCATCATCACGTCATGGTTGCCACGGCGTGATCCGTAGGAGTTGAAGTCCTTTTTGGGCACCTGGTGGTTGACCAGATATTCGCCAGCCGGACTGTCTTCCTTGATGGAGCCAGCGGGGCTGATGTGATCGGTGGTGACGGAATCGCCCAGCACGGCAAGCGGTTTCGCGCCCACGATATCCTCGACCGGCGCAGGTTCCATGCCCATGCCTTCGAAGTATGGCGGGTTGGCAACATAGGTGCTGGTGGGGTTCCAGCTGTAGGTGTCGGATGCTTCCACCTGAATGGCCTGCCAGTCCTCGTCGCCCTTGTAGACGTCGGCATAGCGGGTTTCGAACATCTCGCGATTGATGTTGGCCGCACGGTGCGAGTAGACTTCCTCGTTCGTGGGCCAGATGTCGGCCAGCATCACGTCCTTGCCGTTCTGGTCCTGACCGATGGGGGTGGTGGTGATGTCTTTCGTCACGGTGCCCAGCAGCGAGTAGGCGACCACCAGCGGCGGGCTGGCGAGGAAGTTGGCGCGCACGTCCGGCGAGATACGGCCTTCGAAGTTGCGATTGCCCGAAAGGACAGAGGCAGCAACCAGATCGTTCTCGTTCACGGCCTTGCTGATCGGCGCTGCCAGCGGGCCGGAGTTGCCGATGCAGGTGGTGCAGCCATAGCCAACGAGGTCGAAGCCGATGGCGTTCAGGTCTTCCTGCAAGCCGCTTTTGACAAGGTAATCGGTAACAACCTGCGAACCGGGCGCGAGGCTGGTCTTCACCCACGGCTTGGGCTTCAGGCCCTTCTCGTTCGCCTTCTTGGCGACAAGACCGGCGGCGATCATCACATCCGGGTTGGAGGTGTTGGTGCAGCTGGTAATCGCGGCAATCACAACGTCGCCATCGCCCACATCGTGGCCGGAGCCTTCCACGTCCACACGGACGGGCGCGTCCTTTTTGTAGACCTTCTTCAGGTCGCCATTAAAGTTTTCGTCCACCAGCGGCAGCGCGATCTTGTCCTGCGGGCGCTTGGGGCCGGCGAGGCTGGGCACCACCGATGCCACATCAAGCTGCAAGGTGCTGGAGAAGACGGGCTCTGCATCGGGCTCGAACCACATGCCCTGTTCCTTGGCGTAGGCTTCGACCAGCGCGATGTCTTCCTCGCTGCGGCCCGTGAGGCGCAGATATTCCATCGTCTTGTCGTCGATACCGAAGATGCCGCAGGTTGCGCCATATTCCGGCGCCATGTTGGCGATGGTGGCACGGTCGGCCAGCGTCAGTTTGGATACGCCGGGGCCGTAGAACTCCACGAAGCGGCCCACCACCCCATGTTCGCGCAGCATCTGGACGCAGGTGAGCACCAGATCGGTAGCGGTTACGCCTTCGGCCATCGCACCATCAAGGCGGAAGCCGACGACTTCAGGGATCAGCATGGAGATAGGCTGGCCAAGCATCGCGGCCTCTGCCTCGATACCGCCAACGCCCCAGCCCAGCACGCCAAGTCCGTTGATCATGGTGGTGTGGCTGTCGGTGCCAACGCAGGTGTCGGGATAGGCGACGAGTTCGCCGTTCTGGTCCTTGCTGGACCACACGGCCTTGGCGATGTGTTCCAGGTTCACCTGGTGGCAAATGCCGGTGCCAGGAGGCACGGCGGAGAAATTCTCAAGGCTCTTTGCGCCCCATTTCAGGAAGTCGTAACGCTCTGCATTACGCTGGTATTCCAGCGCCTTGTTATGCTCGAAAGCCTGCGGGGTGCCAAATTCGTCCACCATCACGGAGTGATCGATGACGAGGTTCACGGGAACCTGCGGATTGATCTTGGCGGTATCGCCGCCCAGCTTGCCGATGGCATCGCGCATGGCGGCAAGATCCACCACGCAAGGAACGCCGGTGAAATCCTGCAACAGCACGCGGGCGGGGCGGTACTGGATTTCATTGCCGGTCACAGGGTTCTTCAACCAGCTTGCAATCGCATTGACGTGTTCTTCGCCAACGGTGAAACCTTCATCTTCAAAACGAAGCATGTTTTCCAGCAGCACTTTCATGCTGAAAGGAAGGCGGCTGACGTCGCCAATTTTCTCTGCCGCGGCGGCGAGAGAATAATAGGCGTATGTCTTACCGTTGACTTCGAGTGATTTGCGGGTGCCGAGCGAGTTGGAGCCGACCTGTGTCATGGGCGTTTGGTCCTCTAGTGTATTGCGGATCGGCTCCATACTTGCGAGGGACGGAGCCTGTTCGAGGGGCGACCTGCGCGTTTGTGCCGCTTTGGTCAAGAGGCAGGTCGGGCGGTTAATAATGCAACGCGGCATCGGGACAAGGTGTTCCGAAAGCGCAAACCGGAAAGCGAGTGACGATGGCCTTTGGAAAACCACGCAGGAAGAGAGCTTCTTTGCGTGTCATCATTATGATGGCGGCACTTATCCTTTCCGCCTTCGTGGGGGCCAGTGCCGGACTGGTATGGCAGGCGTCCGACTGGTTTACCGGGGACCAGCCCAACGAAGTCGTAACCGTGGAAACACCTGACTGACCGGCGGGTAGCGGTCAGACGCTGGAAATCTCCGTATTGCCGCCCCGCTTTGCCCTTGGCGCGGCGATCCAGCAGGCAATTACAATCAGCGCGACGCCAATGATCGTTGGCAATGTTACCGCTTCGCGAAAGAAGACCCAGCCAAACAGCGCAGCCCACAAGAATCCGCTGTACTCCACCGGCACCAACACCTGCGCCTCTGCACGGGCATAAGCCCAGGCGACAGCCATGGAACCCGCAACCGTCAACACCGCAGCCCATCCAATGGTCTGCAACGTCCCTGCATCCGGCAGCACAAAAAGGAACGGGGCCGCCAGCAGTTGAACAAGGCCAGCAACCCCGGAATGGAAGGTGGCAACTTCCACTGGCCCGGCAACCTGCGATTGTTTGCGGATCACGACGAAATTATAGGCATAAAGCAGTGCCGAGAACATTAGCGAGGCAAGACCGATGAGGGCATCCTCCTCCACCTGCGCCCGCCCAAGCCTTGCGCTGACGATCACCAAGGTGCCCGCCAGCCCCAACAAAGAGGCTCCGATGGCGCTGCGCCGGATCTGCTCGCCAAGGAAAAGATGCGCGAAATACAGCGCCACCAGCGGCGCGATGAAGCTGATCGCGATAGCTTCTGCCAGGGGAAGCTTTGTGAGAGCGAAGAAGAATGCCAGCGCCATGAAGGCAGAAACCACGCCCCTTTCCACGTGCAAGCGCATGACCTTCCCTTGTGGCCAGCCTTTCTTGCGGACCATCCAGACCGGCGCGATGATGGCAGCGGCCAGCAATGATCGCAGCAGCGAGGCGGTGTAAACGCCGGTAGCCAGCGATGCGCTTTTCATCTGTGCATCCATCAAGGCCAGAAAACCCACGCCCGCAAAGGCTGCAAGAAAGGGCAGCAGGGGGTGGTCGGGGCGGTCCATACCATGCCCCTAGTTTGCAGGCGAGGTGACGTCACTATATGTTGAGCCCTGGATATTCGCCTGTCTATTCAGCGCTGCGAAAGCGCTGCTGCTTGATCTTGCTCAAGCCAAGGGGCAGAATTGCGCGGCTAACATGATGAACAAGGAAATTCTTCGAATGCGGATCAGGCACATAGGCAAGCTGGGAATGATAGCGGCGCTTTCGGCGTCGCCCGCATCCGCACAGGTGCTGTTCGCGCAGGATACCCTTCAGAATGATGACGGGGCGCAGGTTACCGCGCCTGCGATATCTGAAGCGCCAGTGTCTGATCGTCCCGTGTTCGAATCGCAGGAAGTCGTTCAGGAGGACCCGCGTGACCCCGTGATCCAAGGCTGGAGCGCGGCGAAGGCCATGGAACTGGTCAGCCTTATCGAAAATATCGGCACCGAAGGGCTGGACCCGGCGGACTACCGGCCCGAACTGCTGATGGAGGAAATTGAGCGCGGCGAAAGCGCGGCCCTTGATAGGCTGGCCAGCACCACCTTTACATGGCTGGTGGAAGATTTGCGCGATGGCCGCACGCCAATGGAATCGCGGCGGCAGTGGTTCGTCGTCGATCCCGATGCCGATCTTATTCCGACAAGCGACCTGATGACGCAGGCTCTGGCGAGCGGTGACCTTGCCAGCATCACCAGGACGCTTGCCCCCGCGCATGAAGACTATGCCACCTTGCGCGAGGCGCTGGCCGAAACGCCAGAGGCGAATGCCGGGAAACGTCGCATGATCCGCGCCAACATGGATCGCTGGCGCTGGCTGCCGCGCGATCTGGGCGGACAGTATCTGCTTACCAACGTGCCGGAATATCAGCTGCGCCTGACGGTGAATGGCAAAATCATCCGCACCTATCGCACCATCGTGGGCGCGCCGGGACGCACGGCCACGCCGCAGTTGGCCGAAACGGTGGAAGGCGTCGTTTTCAACCCCACGTGGACCGTGCCGCAAAGCATCGTGGTGGGCGAAGGGCTGGGCAATCGCGTGCTGAACAACCCAAGCTGGGCGCGTGCCAACGGCTATCGCGCCACGCGCGGAGCCAATGGCTATATCAGCGTGGTGCAGCAGCCGGGTGGCGGCAATTCGCTTGGCCAGATGAAGCTGGATATGCCCAATCCCCATGCCATTTTCCTGCATGATACGCCCGCGCGCAACCTTTTCGACAGCGACAATCGCGCGCGCAGCCACGGCTGCATCCGGGTGGAGCGGGCGCTTGAACTGGCCATGACGGTGGCAATCCTTGGCGGCGGTGCCTCGCGTGACGAGGCGGTGGCCGTCTCGCAAAGCGGCGATTACACCCGCGTTCCGGTGGAGCGCACGATCCCTGTCTACATCACCTATTTCACCTATGGCGTGGATGTGGATGGCAATCTGCGGGAGTTTGAAGATCTGTATAGCCGCGACGCGCCGGTACTGGCTGCGTTGGATGCACCGCGTGTGGGGAATCGTGCAACCTTGAGTGCGGAAGAAGTTGTGCCGATCGAGGCACCCGGCGCCTGATTGCTATCAGCCTTCGCGCGCGGTGTTTTCTTCGGCAATTGCCTGAAAATTCACCGCGCTTTGCGGGGGAGGGGCCACCGTTTCGCCATTGGCGGCAATACCAAGCGAGTCTGCGAAGATCAGGCGGCCGCCCATCAGCCGGGTGAGCGCCTGCGGGAACACATCCGGCCCGAAGGCAAAACAGCCGTTGGAACGCCCCAGCCTTCCCCAACGGGCAACATGCTCTGGCGTTGAGTAGGTTGCCGCGTGCATCACGATTGCGCGGGGAAAGGCGTTGGAATTACTCTCGTCCAGGCCGCCAAGCCGCACAGATGTGCCATATCGGCCCTTGTACCATTCCCACGTAATGTAGGAACCGCGACTGGTGGCCCAACTGTTGTGCAGGTTGGAAAAGCCGTTCAGCCAGCCATCATGTTCTGGGTCAGAGCCGCTACCGTGACTAACGAGGGCGCTATCAACCGTACCGGCCTCCAGATTCACGAAATGAAAACGGGGCTGGCTGGAATGCAGGCCGAAATCGGCGATTCCAACCAGATCGGCGCGCCACAATTTCGAGCCTGCGCGTGCAACTTCCTGGCGGGCAAGATCCAGCAGGCGGCGCGTGCGCAGGTCTGGCGCAGCTTGGGCGAACACGCGGGCTGGCGATGCGGCAAGCGCAACACCGGCGGCAAGCGATCCGGTAAGAAGTTGGCGGCGTTTCATGTCAGCCTTGTTGCATCATGAAGGTGAACCTTGTCCATACAGGGCAACCTTGCGATCAGCTTTTCAAACGCTCGATAGCATCCACGCTTGCCGCGATATAGGCATCGCTATCATGCCGATGGGTGCCCACGAAATGCACGAAGCGCGTGTCTTTCCCCCAGGCTTCGTTCCAGTAGTTCATGTAGCGTGCGTAGGGCAGCACCACCGGCTCTGCCTCGTTCGAAAGGTGGAAGTTGGAGGCAACCTGTTCCGTGCCCCAGATGGTGACATCGCTTTCGCCAATCATGCGCTTCATCTCTGCCAGAAAGGCAGCGGCGAGAGGGCGGCCATCGCCCGTGGCGGCAAACCCGGCGAAACCGGAGCAGCCGCGGGTATATTTCCAGCCACGCGCCGCGGAAATCGTGTCGAGACGCGATTCTATGC
>JBASBA010000068.1:0-3538 GCA_049650885.1 Alteraurantiacibacter sp.
CGGTACCCCTTCGCTCATGCCGCCCGCGCTGGTGGCAACCCTGCTGGCAGAGGCGGAGAAACTGTGGGGTTTTGCGCCGGGTATCGAGATTTCACTGGAAGCCAACCCATCCTCGGTAGAAGCTGCCAATTTCGCGGCGTTGGCCACGGCGGGCGTCAACCGCGTTTCGCTTGGCCTGCAATCGCTGGACGATACGGCGCTGCGATTTCTTGGGCGGTTGCACGATGCGGCGGAAGGGCAAAATGCGCTGGAGACGGCGCAGAACGTGTTCAGCCGGGTATCGTTCGATCTGATCTATGCCCTGCCCGGCCAGACGCAAAGCCATTGGGAAGCGCAACTTACGCGCGCGCTGGGTTTTGGCACAGGGCACCTGTCGCTTTACCAGCTTACCATCGAGCCGGGGACCCGCTTTGCCACAGATGTACGGCGCGGTGGCTTCATTCCGTTGGATGACGATCATGCGGCGGATCTGTTTGCCGTGACGCGGCAGCTTACCTCTGCCGCTGGACTGCCGCCTTACGAGATAAGCAATCACGCGCGGCCCGGTGAGGAGAGCCGGCATAATCTCACCTATTGGCGATACCAGGATTATGCAGGCATCGGCCCCGGCGCACATGGTCGGCGTGGCGGGATGGCAACCTTTCGGCACAAGAAGCCGGAGAACTGGCTGGATGCGGTTTCACGCAACGGCCACGCCCTGAAGGAAGAGCGAAAGCAGGGTATGTCGGAGCAGGCGACAGAGGCGCTGCTGATGGGGCTGCGGCTGGCAGAAGGCGTGGACCTTTCAATCCTATCGGCGCGCCTTGGCATCGATCCTGCTGCGCTGATCAATCAGGACAAGTTGCAGCAATATGCGGGCATTGGCCTCGCCTGGATTGATGGCACGCGCATCGGTATATCGGCCGATGGAATGCCCCTGCTGGATGCCCTGCTGCCTGAATTGGTCGCCGATGATCTGGTATCCGCATGAGCGCCTCAGCCCTCCTCGATATTTGGCAAGAGCATCTGGCCATTGCCCAGCGCCGCAGCCCGCATACGGTGCGCGCCTATATTGCCACTGCGGACAGGCTGGTAATAGCACTTGGCCTTGCAGACTGGCGCAGTATTGCTGATGTCTCGACCCGCGACCTGCGCAGCCATCTGGCTGCGCGCAGGGGTGAGGGGATTGGCAATGTCTCCGCCGCGCGCGAACTTTCCGCTTTGAAAAGCTTCATCGGCTTCGCACGAGAGCAGGTGGGAGCAGAGCCGGGTACAGGTCCAAGAATGCGCGGCCCTCGTGTAAAGAAAGGCCTGCCCCGCCCCGTCACGCCGGATGAAGCCACGGGCCTTGCTGCCATGGTTGAACGAACGGCAAGCGAGGACTGGATCGGTCAGCGCGATGCCGCAGTGCTGTTGCTGATGTATGGTGCTGGCATGCGCATTGCGGAGGCTCTGTCGCTGACCGCAGGCGATCTGCCCCTGGGTGAGACGCTGGTGGTGACCGGCAAGGGGAACAAGCAGCGTGTCGTTCCCCTGATCCCGATCGTGCGTGATGCTGTCGCGGCCTATGCCGGTGCCTGCCCCTACCCGATCGACGGGAGGGAATCGCTGTTCAGGGGCGCACGTGGAGGTTCTTTATCGCAAGGCATGGTGCAAAAGGCAGTTGCCCGGGCGCGCAAGGCGTTGGGTCTGCCAGCGACTGCAACGCCCCACGCATTGCGTCACAGTTTCGCCACGCATCTGCTGGGGGCCGGTGCAGACCTGCGTAGTCTGCAGGAATTGCTGGGCCATGCCAGCCTTGGATCCACCCAGATCTATACCCAGGTAGATGCCGCAAAAATGCTGGACGCTTATCGCTCAGCCCATCCCAGAGAGAGCGACTAGCCTTCTTCGCGCTGTGCGCGCGGCGTCCAGGTAAACAGGCGCCAGGCATAGCCGATGATAGTAAGGGCAATCAGGCCGAGGATCACGTAACCGATGATATGCTGGGAATCTTCCAGCCAGTGCCCCAGCCATTCTCCGCCTTTGATCAGCAAGGCATTCCACACCAGCGACCCGGCGAAAGTATAAACGAAGAAGCGCATCAGCGGCATGTGCGAAAGGCCGGCCGGCAAAGAGATGATCGTGCGCAGAAACGGAGAGAACCGCAGGAAGAACACGACCCAATGCCCGCGGCGCACGAAAAATTCCTGCGCGGCCTCGATGTTTTCCCAATCGACAGTCAGCCAGCGGCCCCATTTGCTGACGAATGGCTCAAGCCGCTGATAGCCCCATTTGTCGCCGATCCAGTACCAGAAGTAATTGCCCGCAACAGTGCCCAGTGTGCCGATCAACAGCAGCGGCCAGAATTCCATCGAGCCGCGCTGCACCAGCAGACCGCCAATGCCCATGATCACCTCGCTGGGAACTGGCGGGATGATATTTTCCAGCGCCATCAGCAGGAAGATGCCGAAATATCCGCCGCGCGCGATCAGATCGATGATGAGGGTATCCATGCCAGACTAACACGCGATCGGCATAATCGGTCCTGTCACATTGCTGCGTGCCGGCGTTCCAGCGCATCCCAGATCATGCCGGCGGTGTTGGTGCCATTGTAATTGTCGATGGCAACGATGCCGGTCGGGCTGGTAACATTGATCTCGGTCAGCCACTCTCCGCCGATCACGTCAATCCCCACGAAGGTGAGGCTGCGGCGTCTCAATTCCGGCCCCATTGCATCGCAGATTTCCTGTTCGCGCGGCGTCAATTGGCTGGCTTCGGCGGAGCCGCCCTGCGCCAGGTTCGATCGGAACTCCCCCTTCCCCGGCTTGCGGTTGATGGCACCGGCCACCACTCCATCCACCAGCACGATGCGTTTGTCTCCTTCGGCAACGCTGGGCAAAAATGGTTGCACCATATGCGGTTCGGGCCAGGTCTGATTGAACACTTCGAACAGGGCCGAGGTGTTGGTGCCGCTCTCGTCGATCTTGAAGATCGCCTTGCCGCCATTGCCGTGCAGCGGTTTGACGACCACCGCCCCGTGCTTGCGCTGAAATTCCAGCACATCTTCCAGTTTGCGCGCAATCAGGGTGGGCGGCATGAAGCGCGCGTAATCCAGCACGAACATTTTTTCCGGCGCGTTGATGACCTCGCGCGGATCGTTGCTGACGAGGGTTTTGCCCTTCAACCTGTCCAGCAGCAGTGCGGCACTGATATAGCCAAGATGGAACGGCGGATCCTGCCGCATCAATATGACATCGATATCTTCCGCCAGATCGATCTTTGTCAGTTCACCGGCACTGAAGTGATCGCCTTCCACGCGCTGCACCGTGACAGGCGTTGCCCATGCGGTTGTCTTGCCATCCTCCCAGGCCAGGGTTGTAACGTCGTAATGCCACAGCGAGTGCCCGCGCGCCTGCGCCTCCAGCATCAGGGCAAAGCTGGAATCACCGGCAATCTTGATCGATTCCATCGGGTCCATCTGGACGGCGACTCTCAGGCTCATTTCATATTCCTCATCAGGGCATCCAGGCGTTTTCGATGTGGTGCGGGGTCACGCCGGGTGCAAGCAGGATCACGT
>JBASBA010000069.1:0-3355 GCA_049650885.1 Alteraurantiacibacter sp.
CCTGCAAGCGGTTGCGCAAGGCGGGCGGCAACATCGAAAGGCCATCGGGCACAATCTCCGAAAGCACACGTGCACCCTGGCTGCCACCCGTTACCAATACCCGGAACAGGCCATCTTCCGTGAAAGCGGGAAATTCCTGATCGCGCAGGGACAGCACACCGGGGCGCACCGGATTGCCTACCAAGTGGGCCTTCTTCCCATGCTTGGCCTTCAGCCTGTCCACATCGGGATAGGACAGCGCGATGGCGTCCACGCGGCCTGCCAGCAACCGGTTGACCCGGCCAAGGACGGCGTTTTGTTCATGTATGATCGTGGGAATACGCGCGCCGTGTGCACCCAGCAGCGCCGGCAGCGCGGGATATCCGCCAAATCCGATCACGGCTGTGGGTTGTACAGTTTCGTAAAGGCGCTGTGACATCGCGCGCCCTTCCAGTACGGCCTTGATGGCGGCGGGCCAGCGCAGGGGGTTCTTGCCGAACCGCCCGGCAGGCAGAACATGCGCGGTAAGGAAGTCGGGCTTGCCCGGAATTGCCTTCCCGCGATCGTCCGTAATCAGCGCAACGTGATGGCCGCGCCGCTCCAGTTCATGGGCAAGGGCAAATGCGGGCGTGAGGTGACCACCGGTGCCACCGGCGGCCAGAACAAAGTGGCGCGAAGATCTGGTCATAATTCGTCCTCCTTCTCCAGTGCGTCACGCATGTCGAAAGGTTCCCGCGCGAGGAAAGGATTGCGGCGCGTAACCGCCAGCAAAAGGCCCACAGCGAAACATTGCGCTATTGTCGACGAACCACCGTAGCTTACCAAGGGCAAGGTCATACCCTTGCTGGGGAAAAGTTGCAGGTTAACAAGGATATTGATGAAAGCCTGTCCGCCAAACAGCGCTACCAGACCGCTTGCCGCGAGAATGATGAACAGCCTGTCTTCATCAACCAGCCTGATCAGCACGCGCAGGATGATGGCGAGGTACAGCACCACGACAAGCGCGCAGATCATCAGCCCCAGCTCCTCACCGATGACCGAGAAGATATAGTCGGTATGCGCTTCGGGCAGGCGCATCTTGTTCTCGCCCAGCCAGAAACCACTTCCCGTCCAGCCACCGCCGGTCAGCGTGCGGTTGGCAAGATCGACATGATCATACGCAGTAGGGCCGCCGAAGAAGGAATCGATACGGTGCCGTGCGTTGTCGTAAAAGAGATAGGCGGCCAGCATCAAGGCCACGCCCGCGCCCAGCAACATGCCTATACGCTGCAAGGGCAATCCCGCCAACATCACCATCACCAGCCACGTGCCGATGAACAATACGGCTGATCCCAGGTTAGGCTGCGCCATCAGCAATATGACGATCAGCCCCACAAGCGCCCCGGAAATGGCGATGACGGGCAGTTTGGGATCGCGCATTTTCCAGGTGAGAATCCACGCCAACGTAACTGCAAACGCGGGCTTCAGAAATTCACTCGGTTGCACACCCATGCCAAAGCGGATCCAGCGTTTTGCGCCATTCACCTCAAAGCCGATGAAAGGCACCAGCAGCAGCAGGAACAGCATGGCACCCGCCAGGAGAATTGAACCTCTGCGCATTAACTCGCGCGGCAACATCGATGTGGCCACCATTACTATCAGGCCCAGTGCCTGCCAGCGGACATGCGCCCAGAAAAAATACAGGTCGGGCAGCGTTTCGTCAGAGGTGGAAAGGCGATGCGCGCTGGCAGGAGATGCCGCAGCCACCGCCAGCGTTCCGACCGCCATCAACACAAGGACCAGGCACAAGAGGCCGCGATCGATCTCTCTCCACCAGATCCGCAGTTCACGCTTGCGATCCTGCTGAAAACGCGGGGTGCGCTTCTCGCCTTGCGTGCTGCGCGGGATATAGATGGGCGGTGTGTTCATGTGGCCGGCCTTGAATCAAACCCGCATTCAGCAGGCGTCGCATCGCAGCCGATGCTTGCAGCAAGATCGCGAAATGTGTCACCGCGCGCCTCGTAATCGCGAAACTGGTCAAAACTGGCGCAGGCCGGGCTGAACAGGATTACATCGCCGGGTTGCGCGGCAGCAATGCTGCGGGAAACCGCTTCGGCCAGCAGTTCGCACCGCTCTACCCGCATGTGCGGCTCCAGCAGGTCCGCAAACAGCGGACCGGCCTCGCCGATGGTGTAAACGCAGGTGACATTGGCAAAATATGGGGCGCAATCATTCAGATTGTCTTCCTTTGCCATCCCTCCGCAAATCCAGTGGACGCGCGGCGTGTCACCTGCTGGCGGGTAGGCCGCCAGTGCAGGCGCGGTGGAAGCAGGATTTGTGGCCTTGCTGTCGTTCACGAACAATATGCCATCTGCCTCGCCCATGCGCTCCATCCGGTGGGGCAGTCCGGCAAAGGTGCCAAAACCAGCCAGAACGGCATCGCGCGACAGGCCGACGCGCTGCGCCAACGCCGCTGAAATTGCAGCATTCTGGAGATTGTGCGGCCCTTGCAGGCTTGGCCAATCCGTCTGGAATGGCTCCCACGCCCAGGCGTCTGCGCACATGGCCATCCCCTCTGGTCGGCGGGCGTATTCAGCCTGCTGGATCGCGTTGGTAGGCGCATCGTCACAGCCGAACACGGCAAATTGCCCAGCGCCCTGCATCGTGAAAAGTCGACCCTTGGCAAAGGCGTAGGAGGCAAAATCATCGTATCGGTCGAGATGATCGGGCGTGATATTGATCAGCGCCGCCGCCTCGCACGCCAGCGAGCGCGTAAGGTCGATCTGGTAGCTCGACAGTTCGAACACATAGACACCGCCCTCTTCCAGCGGCTCCTTCCCCAATACCGGCAGGCCGATGTTGCCACCCATGCGCGCCGGCACCCCCGCCTCGCAAAGGAGGTGATGGACCAGCGCCGTGGTAGTAGATTTGCCGTTCGTTCCGGTGATGCCGATTACACTGTGCGGCGGCAATTCAGGCCGCGCCATCGCGAATAATTCGATATCGCCGATGATGGGCACACCGCCCTCACGCGCCTTTCCGGCGATGGGGTGTGTATTCAAAGGCACGCCGGGCGAGACCACGATCCCATCGAAGCCGACAAGGTCTATCTCCAGCGGATCGGCAATTGTGCAGCGATCGGCCAGCGCCTCCCTTGGCTCCGCACGACGATCCCACGCGGTAACGCGCGCGCCGCTGGCCAGCAGCGTTTCCACCGTGGCCAGACCCGAACGCGCAAGGCCCAGCACACAGTAATTTTTTCCTGAGAAGGCCTCTGCCGTGATCACCTCAGCTTCAACGTGGCCAGCCCGATGACTGCCAGAACCAGGGCGATAATCCAGAAACGGATCACGACCTTGCTCTCGCTCCAGCCAAGCTGTTCGAAATGATGGTGGAT
>JBASBA010000070.1:0-3015 GCA_049650885.1 Alteraurantiacibacter sp.
CCTTGTAACCCACGCAGTTCAGCACCACCCGCCGCAAGAAGCGCAGGATTGACGGGCTCAGCCAGTCATATCGCTCCGCCAGCATGGGATTGGCGCGATCGGCAGCAAACAGGAACTGGGTCAGGTCATTGGTGCCGATGGAAACGAAGGAAAGGCGCGGCAACAGCAGATCCAGCACCTCTGCCAACGAAGGCACTTCCAGCATCACGCCATAGCGTATGGACGTGGGCAGCTTGTGCTTGCGTTCTTTCAGAAAGGCGAGCTGCTGATCGAAGACGGCCTTTGCCGCATCGAATTCCCAGGGTTCCGAAACCATCGGGAACATCACGTTCAATTCCCGCCCCGCAGCGCCCTCCAACAAGGCCCGCGCCTGTGATTTCATCAGGCCTTCGCGTTCCAGCGCCAGGCGCAGAGCGCGCCAGCCCATCGCCGGATTCTCGTCCTCCTTGGCAATTTCGCTGGAGATATAGGGCAGCGACTTGTCACCGCCGATGTCCACCGTGCGGAAGATAACCTTCTTGCCCTTCGCCGCATCCAGCACTTCGCGGTAAAGCCGCGCCTGTAGTTCACGCTGGGGCAAAGCGGCGGAAACGAGGAACTGAAATTCCGTGCGATAAAGGCCAATCCCGTCCGCCCCCGTCATGGCCAACATGCCCACGTCATCGCGCAGGCCTGCGTTCATCATAACCTCGATCCGCTCGCCATCACGGGTGAACGGCTCCACATCGCGCAGTCTGGCGTAGGACGCCTTCTTTTCCGCGCTGCGGGCAAAGCGCGCTTCAAATCCGGTCAGAACACCGGCAGACGGGCGCAAGGTTACCTTGCCGGCATCGCCATCCACCAGCATCTCGTCACCATCGCGCACAAGGCCGCGCACATTCGATACGCGCCCGATCACCGGAATGCCCATGGCGCGGGCCACGATCACCACATGCGCGGTGAGTGAGCCCTGTTCCAGCACCACGCCTTTCAGGCGGCGCTTGTCATATTCAAGCAATTCCGCCGGCCCAAGGTTCTTGGCGACGAGTATGGAGTCCTGCGCCAGCCCCTTTTGCGCTGCCGTGCCAAGCTGGCCGGAAACGATGCGGATCAGGCGATTGGCCAGATCTTCCAGATCGTGCATCCGGTCCTGCAACAGCGGATCCTGAATCTCGCGCATCCGCATCCGCGTTCGTTGCTGCACCCGTTCGATCGCAGCTTCTGCAGTCAGGCCGGAATCGATCGCCTCGTTGATACGCCGCGCCCAACCCTCGTCATAGGCGAACATCTTGTAGGTTTCGAGAACCTGCTCCTGCTCTCCGCCCACGCCGAAATCGGCCTGCGTTGCCATGTTGTCGATCTGCTCGCGCATCCGGTCGAACGCCAGATACACGCGCTGCCGTTCCGCCTCGGTATCCTCCGCCACGGTCTGTTCGATAGTGACGCGCGGCTGGTGGAACACGGCCTGCCCGATGGCCAGGCCCTTTACCAGCTTCAAGCCGGTGATGACTTCCTGCCCGGTTTGCGCCTTGCCGATATCGTCCAGCGCCTCCCCATCCACCAGGCTGGCGTTATGGATAAGCTCGGCCAGCACCATCGCAGTGGTCTGCAAAGCCTCGATCTCGATTTCTTCGTATTTGCGCGGGTCCACATGCTGAACGGTCAACACGCCGATGGCGCGCGCCCGGCGCACGATGGGAACACCGGCGAAGGAATGGAACTTCTCCTCCCCCGTTTCGCCGCGATACTGAAATTCCGGGTGCGACGCCGCCTGGTCCAGGTTCAGCGTCTCGATGTTCTGGGCGATGGTGCCGGTCAACCCCTCGCCCACGCCCAGCCGGGTGACGTGGACGGCAGCCTGGTTCAGGCCGCGCGTCGCGAAAAGTTCCAGCATCCCCTCACGCAGGAGGTAGATCGAGCACACCTCGCTCGACAATTCCTCGGCGATAATCTCCACCACCTGGTTCAGTTTGGCTTGCGCATGGGTGCGCGATGCCATCACCTCGTGAAGGCTGGTAAGGATCTGGCGTGCAGAAGCGGCGGCTGTCATCTGGTTACCGCCTATAGCAGATTGGCAAATTTGCAAATTCCCAGTGCCGCCCCGCGCACAATGCGAGGGGCGGATTTGCAGGCGATCAGTGCAGCGCGATCGCTTGTTTGACGCGCAGTTTTTCCTTCTTGATTGCCTGGATTTTCGCACTGTCGGGCGCGGGTCGGTTCATCTCTTCACGCAACCGGCGGTCAAGCCCCTCATGCTTTTGCTGCAGGGCGTGTGTGTGCGAAGTTTCCATGAGGCAGTCTCCTAGACAAAAGAGGCCGGATAATACCGGCCCGCGTGGTGACCCACGGTAACTGCCATGCGACTCGCAGACGGCAGCCGCCGCGTGATTGTCATCAAACCATAATAGTCCTAAATCTCCAAACGCGTTGGCGACGAACCGCCCTGCGCGGGCGCTGCCCCGCAGATCAGGCGTCAGCAGGAACAGGCAGGTATGACCGAGGACGAGTTGCGCAAAAGGCTGGCAGGTTTGCAGGTGGAACACCGCGACCTGGATATCGCGATACAGGCCCTGATGCAGAGCGGCGGACCGGACCAGTTACAGGTCGCCCGGATGAAGAAACGCAAGCTGCGTCTTCGCGATCAGATCAGCCAGGTTGAAGATTATCTTACGCCCGATATCATCGCCTGAGTAGAAATGCCTGGTCCTGTCCATATTGGCCGCCAAATCCGTTTCCGAACGGGACAGGCTGAAATCACAGCCTGAATTACCGACCTTGACAGTGGCACCCTGCTTGGTGAGGCATTAGGAACCTGTACCCATGACAAAACCCGCTACCATTTCACCTTCGATCATCGAAAACCTGTATGAGGATGCGCTGCTGCTGGCTGACGAAGCGCGTGGCTGTTTCGATTTTCAGGAGGAGCTTCTCGCCGAACATCACGATGCAGCCGACACCGGCAGCGCCGACGTAACCGCCGCGCGCGCCGCGCTGAGTGGCGAGGCTTTGCGCACGACGACGCGCATGATGCATGCC
>JBASBA010000071.1:0-5625 GCA_049650885.1 Alteraurantiacibacter sp.
GGCCATGCCTGAACGCTGAATCGCCTGAATCCGCGAGATCGCCGCTCGATTCAGCCTGCAACTGGTGATTCACCCCTGCATTTCGGGAATCATGCGGACGGGACCCCCGCTTTGTCGTTCTCGTTAACAGGACGACCATGAATCTCCCGCCCATTGAGGCAATCTTTACGCCCGCGCAGGTAATGGGCGCGTGTATGAGCAGCATTCGCCCATCTTCGAGAACACCTTCTCATTTGCGTGCGCCCGCGCGCGTGGCTGTGATCGTGCCGGCCTTTGGTGTGGCCCACCTGCTGGGACAATCGCTGGATTCGTTGCTGGCGCAGACCATGACCGATTGGGAATGCGTGATTGTCGACGACGGCGCTCCGGATGACGTCGCCAGCGCCGTCTCACCCTATCTAGCCGATCCGCGCATCACTTTTCTGCAGACAGATAACCGCGGCGTTTCCACCGCCCGCAATCGCGCCATCGCAACGACGACAGCGCCGTTGATTGCCCTGCTGGACGGTGACGACATCCTGCGCCCGCAATATCTCACCCGCACCTGCGCCGTGATGGAGGCGGATCCAGCAGCGCGACTGGTCACCGTAAATGCGCGTATCTTCGGCGCTGTTCCAAAAACCCGGCTTTGCTTCAATGGCAGGCAGGGAAACGGTGACGGTGGGCGGGGCACACTGGGCGATGTGCTGGATCGCAGTTTTGGCGTCTATATAGGCGCAACCTTTCGTCGGATTGATTTCGAGGCAATCGGCGGCTTCGATCCGGCGATGACCCATGCCGAGGATTTTGACCTTTGGGTACGGCTGATGCTGTTGGGCGGGCACGCACTCTATATAGACGAAGTGCTGGCCGATTATCGGGTGCGCGCGCAATCAGCCTCTGCATCGGATGTCAAAATGTTGATGGGGAACATCCAGACGTTCCGGAAGGCGTTGGATCAACTGGATGCCAATGCGCCAGAAGCGGCAGTTGCCCGCACCATGATCGCACACAACAGTCAGGAGCTTCGCTTCACGCTGGCGGCTGACAGCATAATCGAAGGCAACACAGCAGCACTGGCTGAATTGAAAGCCAATGCCGGAAAAGATCTGGGCGCGGTGTGGCGGCTCTATTTCGCGTTGTGGAGCGTGATGCCGTCGCTTGCAGCGCCCATGCTGGCTTTACGTCGCCGCCGCAATGCGCGCGGTGCCGGTGTGACCGAGGCAGAGCCAGCGGTACAGCCACGGCGCCTCTCGACATGAGGGCGGGGATGAGCGTTCGCGGTGCCGCCTTGCTGGCGATGGCCAGCCAGATGGGTGCCTTCGCCATCCAGTTCGCGGCCAGCGTGATCCTGGCGCGGTGGTTTATCGACCCGGATGAGCTTGGCCTTTTCACCATCGCTTTTTCCTTCGTGTCGCTGCTGGCAGTGCTGCAGGAATTCGGGATCAACCGCTATGTGGCTGGCGAAGCCAATCTGAACGAAGATGATATTCGCACCGCCTTCACCGTTTCACTGGCGATAAGCTGGGCCATTGCCGCTGCGTGCGTACTGCTGAGCTGGCCCGCCGCTGCATTCTACGGTTTGCCCGGCTTGCTACCGCTGTTGCTAGTGGTGTCCGCCAGCTATTTCTTCGTGCCCTTGGCCACTGTTCCGATGGCGCTGCTGCACCGGAAGATGGACTTCAAATCCAACACCATGATCGAGATCGGCGTCGTGCTGACCAATGCGGCCGTTGCAATTACGCTGGCGTGGCATGACTATGGCGCGATTGCTCTGGCTTGGGGGGCCTTGGCCCAGCAGGTGGCGCGCGCCGCCATTGCGCAATGGCGTGTCGGCGGACGTTTGCCGATCCCGCCACGCCTCGAAGGTGCGATGCCGGTGCTGCGCTTCGGCGGGTTTTCAACCGTGCTCAATGGCCTATCCCAGCTGGGATCACGCCTGCCCGAACTGTTGATCGGCCGTTTGCTGGATACTGTTGCCGTTGGCCTGTTCGCGCGCGCCTACGGCCTTGCATGGCAATTGCGCTGGCTGGTTTCCGGCGGGATGACGACGGTGTTTTACCCGGCGTTTGCCAGATTTCGCGATCGCGGCGATCCGCTGGGTCCGCAATACGAGCGTGTCACTGCCAGTTTCACCGCGATCACCTGGCCCACGATGGCCGGCCTTGCGGCGTGTGCAGTGCCAGTGATCGGTATTCTTTACGGCGAGCGCTGGCTGGGCGCAGCACGTCCGCTGGAATGGATCGCCATGTCGCAGATCCTGATCATTGCCCTGCCCCTGCATGTGGAATTGCCCATCCTGCTGAACAAGATGCGCCCGCTCCTATGGCGCTTTGGCCTTGATACGATTGCCTCGGTCGGGCTGCTGGCGATTGGGGCCTGGTATTCGCTGGAAGCGGCAGCGGCCAGCCGGGTGGCTTATGGAGTGGTGTGGCTGATGATCCATGCGCCGTTCCTGCAAAGTGTGGTAGGCTTCAGCTGGCGCGGCCTTGTGCGCATCTGGCTGCAATCGGCCCTGGTAACGGGTATGGCCATCCTGCCGGTATGGCTGTCCTACGTCTGGATCGCGCCTGCCAAAGACGCCGGTTTTCCGCAGGTTTTCAGCGCCGCGCTGATTGGCATTGCCCTGTGGCTTGTCAGCCTGCGGCAGATACGCCATCCGGCCTATTGCGAGATTCATCACTTCGCCACGCAGGCACTTGATCGCTTTGGCTGGAGTGGCCTTGTCCCTGATCCGCGCCAATCTGCCCAATAGGGCAGTCATGGGCTTGGCACAGGCTGCGGACACGTCTGCCCAGATAGAAACCTTGTCGTGAGCCGAACAAGGCCCCACCTTGCGCGGATTGTGAGAGACTTCGGCAACCAAACGGCCAGCACAACGGCGACTGGCGAAAACGCCGATTGGGCGACCGTGCGCCGCTTCCTGCCGTATCTGTGGCCAACGGGCCGCCCCGACCTGAAGCATCGCATCATCATCGCCGCCATACTGGTGGTGCTGGCCAAGGTCATCGTGCTGACGCTGCCGTTTGCCTATGCCCGCGCTGTGGACACGATGGCCGCCGATGGCGATCCCGCACTGGGCCTGGCGATGGCACTGGTCACCGCCTATGCCGCCGGACGTTTTGGCACCGTGCTGTTCGACCAGTTGCGCAACATCACCTTCAACCGCGTGGGGCAGGATGCCGTTTTCGGCCTTGCCGAGGATGTGTTCGCACGGCTGCATCAATTGTCGCTGCGCTTCCACCTGTCCCGCCGCACCGGCCAGATCACGCGGGTGATGGAGCGTGGCACGCGCTCCATCAGCTCCATGCTGTATTTCCTCCTGTTCAACATTGCCCCTACGGCCATCGAACTGGTGGTGGTGAGCGCAATTTTCTGGAGCATCTTTGGCTGGCAACTGGTTGCCGCCGTTCTCGTCACCGTCGTCACGTTCATCTGGGTGACGCAGGCCATTACCGAATGGCGCGTGAAACTGCGCAAGGAGATGAACGATCTTGACGGGCAGGCAATGGCCCGCGCCGTGGATAGCCTGCTGAATTACGAGACGGTGAAATACTTCGGCGCAGAGGCGCGCGAACTGCAACGCTATTCCAGCAGTGCTGGTGCCTATGCCGAGGCCGCGATCAAGACCGAGAATTCGCTGGGCCTTCTCAACATCGTGCAGGCCGTCATCCTCAACCTGATGATGGGCGGCGCGATGGCGTGGACGGTATGGGGATGGTCGCAAGGCACGCTGTCACCGGGCGATCTTGTGCTGGTGAACACCTATCTGATGCAGCTTTTCCGTCCGCTGGACATGCTGGGCTGGGTTTATCGCACCATCCGCCAGGGCCTGATCGACATGGCAGACATGTTCGGCCTGCTGGACATGCCGCTGGAGGTGGAGGACAAACCCGGCGCACCGGCCCTGATCGTGAAGCGCCCCGGCGTGACCTTCGAGGATGTGAGCTTCGGCTATGACAGAGACAGGCAAATCCTGCATGGCCTCAGCTTCGAGGCGCCAGCAGGCAGCACCGTGGCGCTGGTGGGTCATTCGGGCGCGGGCAAATCCACCATCGGCCGATTGCTGTTCCGCTTCTATGATCCTTGGGAAGGCCGCATCTGCATCGACGGACAGGATATTTCCAAGGTTACACAGGAAAGCCTGCGTCACCTGATCGGCATCGTGCCGCAGGACACCGTGCTGTTCAACGATACCATCCGCTATAACATAGCCTACGGTCTGGATGATCCCTCCGAAGAACAGGTGCGCCAGGCCGCAGTAGACGCTTCCATACTGCCGTTCATCCAGGAATTGCCAAAGGGGTTCGAAACCGAGGTGGGCGAACGCGGGCTGAAACTTTCAGGCGGAGAGAAGCAGCGCGTGGCCATTGGCCGCACCTTGCTGAAAGACCCGCCAATCGTGCTTCTGGACGAAGCGACCAGTGCACTGGATAGCCGGACAGAGCAGGACATCCTCGCCACGCTGAAACGCGTGAGTGCCGATCGCACCACGATTGCCATTGCGCACCGCCTTTCAACCATTGCCGACGCTGATTTGATCAATGTCATGGAAAACGGCCGGATTGTGGAGCAGGGCAACCATGCACAATTGCTGCGCCACGATGGCCATTACGCCGAAATGTGGAACCGGCAGCAGAACGAAGATGCAGATGCAGGCGCTGATTCCGAAAGGGATGCAGCGGAATAGGGAGACGGGATATGCGCAGCGTACCAAAAGCAGCTTTCGGCACTGCACTGATTGCTGTTGCGGGCTGCGCCACCGCCCCTTCCACCGCGCCCACGCCTACGCCCACGATCGTCATCCATCCCTATTACGTGCGCGAAGGCATGGTTTACGCGATCAACCCGCCCACAGAAGCGATCTGGAACCTGCAGGTGGAGGTGATGGACGATTACGGCAATTTCGACCCTGCCCTGATGACCGATGCGCATTGGGCCTCTCTCGATGCGCAAAGCGCCCTGTTGCTGGCCGCCGCTCAGGATATGGCCGTGGCCAGCAGCTATGCCTCTCACAACCCGGCGGGCGATCTGGGCGATGCCCCGGAGGGAACCGATCTTGCTGCGATACAGGGGCGACTGGCTGCAAATCCGCAAGGGTACAATGCTTTCGCCACCGGCCTTGCCGACCACGCCGATCAACTTTTTCAAGCCGTAAAGGCCCGCGATACGGAACTGATCACCCGGCAGATCAATGACATGCAGCCTGTCTGCAAAGCCTGCCATGTCGTTTTCTGGTACCCTGAGGAATACCGCTAGAACACATCACCCTTGCATTGTGCGCTGCACCATCTATACGCCTGCGGCGATATCTCCGGCGTGCCCACTTTTCGCGCGCCAGCAAAAAGCGGACATAACTCATGATCGACACAGCCGCGCTGAAGCGCGACTGGCTCGCCCAACCGCGTGCCGACATTCTTGCCGGTATCGTGGTGGCGCTGGCCCTCATCCCCGAAGCCATCGGCTTTTCCATCATCGCAGGTGTCGATCCACGCGTGGGCCTTTATGCGTCCATCACAATCGCCATGGTGATCGCCTTTACCGGCGGGCGACCCGGCATGATCTCTGCCGCGACGGCAGCCGTTGCCGTGGTGGTGGTGCCGCTGGTGCGCGATCACGGGGTGGAATACCTCTTCGCCGCCACCA
>JBASBA010000072.1:0-4607 GCA_049650885.1 Alteraurantiacibacter sp.
GACGACCGCCTGGGCTTTAAAGCTTGGGGTGCGTCTTGTTTGCATCACGCAATAGTCGGCCTTGCGGGGAGCGACGAGTGCTTTTGGTTAGTTGTTAGTATCCAGGGCGTCCCCTGTCTGCGGGACATACGTTAATGGGTGGGCCGCATAAACGTTCAATTCAATCGGACACACGGGCATGAGGAATCGATCATGATGTGCTCTTTGTCACGATGATAAAAAACATAATCTAGGGAGATTAGAATGTTTTCGCGCACTATCACCGATCAGAATTTATGCAAAGTGGCTGGATTTTCTGTCTCATCCTCTATTCTTGCGATGGCATTTTCGACATCCGCCGTTGCGCAAGCGCTTCCGGAAGAAGGAGCCACGGATGTGCCGTTGAGCGGCAATGCCATAGTGGTGACAGCGAACAAGCGAGAGCAGGACCTAAACGATGTTGGTCTGGCGGTGTCCGTTGTGACTGGCGATGCGCTACAGAAGCGGGGCATTGTTTCGCTTGAGGACATCGCGCAGTCCATTTCCGGGCTCTCGTTCACGCCAACGGCAAACAGCACACCGGTTTACACCCTCCGCGGGGTCGGCTTTTATGAAACATCACTTGGTGCGTATCCGACCGTGCCCATTTACATTGACGAATTGCCGCTTTCCTTTCCGGCGACGGCTGCTAATTCCGCTTTCGATCTCGAGCGGATTGAAGTTCTTAAGGGGCCGCAGGGAACCCTTTTCGGCCAGAACGCCACCGGCGGCGCAATCAACTATATTGCAGCCAAGCCGACCTTTGATCTTCAGGCGGGAATCAATTTGTCATATGGGCGTTTCAATGAAGTGACCGCAGAAGGATTTATCAGCGGTCCGCTGAGCAATACCCTACGTGCCCGCGTTGCAGGGAGGTATGAACGTGCCGACGGGTGGCAAATCAGCAATACACGGCCCAATGATCGTAATGGCGAGCGTGAAATTATCGCTGGCCGCTTCCTGCTTGATTTCGAGCCGTCCGACGGCCTTCGCTTTCAACTGAACTTGAATGGATGGCATGAAGGCGGCGAAACATTATCGCCGCAATATGTAGCGACCAACCCGCAGCAGCCTACACTTGGGCCCGCAGTAGCCGCCGAACAATTCTCGCCACTCAATCCGCGTGCCGCGGACTGGACGCCAGGACTCCCGCGTAAAAGCAATGACATGGTCCAGGCGGGACTTCGCGCAGACATCGATGTTAGCGATTCAATTACCCTGACATCCTTAAGTTCATTTGTTCATTATAAGCAGAATCAGGCTCAAGAGGGTGACGGTTTGCGGGCCGTGTCGCTCGACCTGATCACAGACATTGGCGAAATCAACAGCTTTGCGCAGGAGCTTCGCATCGCCAATGATGGGGGTAGCGCATTCCGCTGGCTGCTAGGTGCCAATCTTGAGCTTAGCGAAGTTGATCAGTTGCTTGAAGTAAGCTGTCCGGACTCTTCGACTGCACCGCTGTTCTTTCCTGACTGCGGGGTCAACTACTTTGCCAATCAAGAAATGACAAACTACGCCTTCTTTGGCAATTTCGAATATGAATTTTCGAACACGCTGACTCTCAAAGCTGGTGCTCGCTATACCCAGTCAGAACGCGATGCAGAGCTTTGCTCGAGAGACGTTTCAGCCACCGGAGATACGGGAAGTTTTTTCTATGACATTCTTTTGGGCGGAGCCCTTGGTCCCTATCCCACTGGCGCATGTTATACGATTAATGATCAAGGTGAAACGATAAACGGCGTGGCTCCTTTCGCCCCAGGCGCCTTCGTCGACTCGCTAGACGAGGACAACATCTCATGGCGTGTCGGGCTTGATTGGAGCCCTACGCCGGATCTTTTGATTTATGGCAATTTGGCGAGGGGATATAAGGCTGGTAGTTACCCAGCAGTATCGGCAACGACATTTACTGCCTTCCTCCCTGTCACGCAGGAGTCAGTTCTATCTTACGAAGCAGGTCTCAAGGCTGGTGTCTTCGATGGAGCGATGAATATCGCTGCTGCGGGTTATTTTTATGACTATACTGATAAACAAATTCGTTCGAAGCGGCTTGCGGCGCCTTTTGGCATTCTCGATGTTTTGCAGAACATCCCTTCTTCTGAAGTGCTCGGCTTCGAAGTAGAGCTTTCTGGCAGCCCGGCGCCCGGTCTGACTACATCGGTCGCGTTCAATTACACAGATGCACAAATCAAAGACTTCACGGGCATCAATGCTGCGGGGGTCGTGGCATCCTTTGATGACACGCGTGTCCCCTTTACGCCGAAATACCAAGTTTCCGGCAATTTTGATTACGAAACTCGGCTTTCTAATTCAATTGATGGCTTCATAGGCGGGTCTGCGAGTTACCGTTCTAGCACAGTTGCGATTATCGGGGGTGACTTTCAGACGCCCACAATTACCGAATCGGCGGTTGGAAATCCCTTTGTTATCGACAGCTACACGACGGTCGATCTTCGGGCAGGGATATCGTCGGTCAATGATACTTGGCGCATTTCAATATTTGGTAACAACGTGTTTAATGAGTATTATTGGACCAATGTTGTCGCTTCCTTTGACACGATCGGTCGCTACACTGGGGAGCCAGCCACATATGGCGTATCTTTAAGCTACCGTTACTAAAATTGGCCGGTTGGTCCGCTAGGGCCAGCCGGCTCAATAAAGTATTTTCATGTATTCTAGTTTCGAAGTTTGAATGAGAACGCGTTTTCACGTTTATAAGGAAACTGCCTTGAATACTCATGGTAATTCTGCTGTACCCTTCGGTCATCATCATCAGCTATTTATCGGAGGAGAGTGGATAACTCCTTCTTCCGATAGTAAGTTTGACGTGATTGCACCGGCGACCGAGATGCTTTATGTCAGTGTAGCTGAGGCGCAGGAAGCGGACATGCGCAGAGCTGTCGCATCTGCGCGTTCTGCGTTCGACCTAGGCCCCTGGCCGCTTATGTCCCATGCAGAACGAGCGGACTATTTGCGAGCAATTGCTGACGGGCTTGATGACAGAGCTACCGACGTAGCCCAGACTTGGCCGAATGAGATGGGAATTCTTCATTCCACCGCGCAGTTCTTTGCGGACAGTATGGGCAGTGTTTACGCGTATCATGCTGATCTGGCAGACACTTTCCAGTTTGAGGAAAGACATGTTCCGCAAGCTGGCGGAGAACTCGGTTTGCTAGTGCGAGAGCCAGTTGGCGTGGTTGGTATCATTGTGCCGTGGAACGCGCCTATTAATCTTATTGCTAATAAATTAGCACCAGCTCTTCTTGCTGGGTGCACTTGCGTCATTAAGGCTTCACCGGAAGCCCCAAGCTCAGCCTATATAATGGCTGAAATTGCAGAGGCAGTTGGCATTCCGCCTGGCGTAATCAATGTCATTACAGCTGACCGGGAGGTTTCCGAACTTCTCGTTCGGCATCCCGATATCGACAAGATAAGTTTCACAGGATCGACGGCCGCGGGTAAAAGAATTGCGAGCATCTGCGGCGATAAGATCACGCGCTTCACGCTTGAATTGGGAGGCAAGTCAGCGGCGGTAGTCCTTGATGATTATGATGTGAATGAGGTTGCGGAGGCCCTTGTCGGCCCTACATGTCTGATGTCGGGGCAGGTGTGTTCATCGCTTACCAGAATTATCGTTGGTCGGGACCGGCATGATGACCTCGTAGATGCTCTCAGTGCCCGATTTGGGGAAATCGCCGTAGGCGACCCCTTCGATCCGAGCTCGGAAATTGGACCAATTGCCATGCAGCGCCAGCTCGACCGGATCGAACAGTTGATCCAAACCGGAATCAGCGAGGGTGCGAAACTAGCAGTTGGCGGAAAGCGTCCTGCGCATTTGAACCGAGGCTTCTTCATGGAGCCTACTGTTTTCGGCAATGTCGAGAATGATTCCACCCTCGCACGCGAGGAGCTATTTGGACCAGTACTGAGCGTAATCGCTGCAGACAACGAAAGTCACGCGATTGATCTTGCGAATGACACGATTTACGGTCTCAACAACTCGGTTTTTACCAACGATCCAGACCGGGCTTACAAGGCTGCGCGGAGATTGAGGTCGGGTACCGTCGGTCACAACAATTTCCGCACCGATTTCAGCATTGCGTTTGGTGGATTCAAGCAGTCTGGTGTCGGACGTGAGGGGGGTGTTGAAGGTCTATTGCCCTATTTGGAAAGTAAGACGATAATTCTTGAAGGTAGACCTTCGCATATTTCTGAATGACAGGTTCAGAGTTGAGGTGCGCTACTTGAAAGTTTAGCTGTAAGGCCAAAACAGAAGGAATACCAGAACCTTAGTGTTTGCTGGCCATGATCCGGCGATCCTAGTGTTGTGTCGACATTTTTCAGGAATTTGTTTGCTGCTTGTGAAACGTTTTTGATCGGTATTCGCAAGCCAACTCGCAAAGGTGTAGCGTTACAAAGTCTTCCGTCAATAACACTGTCACTTTGGAGAGGCTTTCGTGAAGAGCACTGGAGGAGACTCACTTCCGTGGCGTGTTATGATTGCGGACGTGAGGTTCTCTAGCTCTGACCCCGAAAGCGGGAGAAATCTACGACATTGCGGACTCAGCTCTGTGTGACGTGACGCATGAACA
>JBASBA010000073.1:0-14755 GCA_049650885.1 Alteraurantiacibacter sp.
CCCGATGCCGATCTGGACAAGGCCGGGCAGGAGATCGTGGTAATTTCGCGCGGCAACCCGTCAATCTCAGGCACTATCGCCCGTATCGAAGTGCGAAAGGATGCAGGCGAAGTCGCCGCACTGGATGCAGATGGCAACGAACTTGCCACCTATCCCGCCACCATTGGCAGCGGAGAATTTCCCAGCCCCAGCGGTAACATGACGGTGAGCGCCGTTGCGCCCGAGGCCAATTACACCTTCGACCCGGATGATCAGAAATGGGGTCCGGACAAGACATTCGTCATTCCGCCCGGCCCCAACAACCCGATTGGCGGCGTGTGGATCGATCTGGGCAAGGATGGCTACGGTATCCACGGCTCTCCCGATCCGCAACTGATCGGCAAAACGACCAGCCATGGCTGCGTACGGCTGACCAACTGGGATGCACGCACGCTGGCCGATGCAGTATCGCAGGGCGTCGAAGTGGAATTTGTCTGAAGGCAGACGTTTGGCCGTCTGGCACTTTTATCAGGAACCGGTGATTGGTGCGGCATGGATATAGCGATCATCGGCGCAGGCATGGCTGGCCTCACTTGCGGTCAACGTCTTTCCGGCAGCGGCCAGAGGGTGCGACTTTTCGACAAGAGTCGCGGGCCTGGCGGGCGCATGTCATCGCGGCGTGCCGAGGTGGATGGCGAAACGCTGCATTTCGATCACGGCGCGCAATATTTCACGGCCCGCGATGAACGCTTCGTCCGGCAGGTGGAAGACTGGGAAGCGGACGGCGTTGTCGCGCGCTGGCCCGCTGCCAAGAGGGATGCCTGGGTAGGCACCCCTGCGATGAATGCACCCATAAAGGCTATGGCGGTCGCTGCGGATGTTTCCTTTGGCGCGCGGATCGAGGGTATCCGAAAGGTTGGGACGGGTTGGAAACTGCTGGGAGAAGGCGCTCCGGGCGAGATTTTCGATGCCGTCATTTGCTCCGTACCTGCGGAGCAGGTTGGACCGCTACTCGCCCCGCACGCGCCCGAAATTACAAAGCTGGCGCAAGATACCGTCTCCGATCCCTGCTGGACATTGATGGTGGCCTTCGCAGGCCGACCTGATTTGCCCAAAACCATTCGCGATGCAGGCCCCATCGGCTGGGCCGCACGCAACGCCTCGAAACCAGAACGCGGCGATGCGGAATGCTGGGTGGTGCAGGGATCTCCGCAGTGGTCTCAGGATCATCTGGAAGAGGATGGGGAAAAGGTTGGATCGCTGCTGCTGGATTGTCTGCGCGAACAGGCGGGCGGCACCTTGCCCGCGGCGCGCCACATCAGTGCCCATCGCTGGCGCTATGCCATGTGCGGCGATGCAGGCAAGGGCGCGATCTGGAGCAGTGAGACCGGCATCGGTGCCTGTGGCGACTGGCTGCATGGCCCTCGCGTGGAGAACGCGTTCCTTTCCGGCTGGGAGCTGGCGCAAAAGGTGATCCAGTATGGCTGATGTCACTGTATGGTTCGACGGCGCCTGTCCGCTTTGCCGCCGCGAGATCGCGGGCTTGCGCAAGCTGGACCGGCGTGAGGCAATTGATTTCGTCGATATCAGCAGCGGCTTGAGCGAGGGGGAGCCGCAAGGCTGTCCGGTCTCTTCTGAAGATCTTTCGGCTCGTTTCCATGCGCGAGAGGGCGACCGCCTGCTGAGCGGCGCTGCCGCTTTTGCTGCCATGTGGCGGGCAATCCCGATCTTGAGGCCGATGGGTGAAATTGCACGCATTCCGCCTGTCCTCTGGGTGCTGGAGCGGCTGTACCGCAGATTCCTGATAATTCGGCCATATCTGCAAATTATGCTGGTGCGCAGGGACGCGCTATGAACCACCCGACGCCCGATCCCGTGGAACCCGGTCAGGAAAGCGTGTGGGACTATCCGCGTCCTGCCATCGCAGAGGCGGCAGACGCGCATATCGTTATCGAGCATCGCGGGCAGCGCATTGTCGAAACACGCAATGCGGTGCGGGTGCTGGAAACAAGCCATCCACCCAATTACTACATTCCGCCTGCCGATATTGCAGCGGGCGTTTTGCGGCGCGCACCCGGCACATCCATGTGCGAGTGGAAAGGTTCGGCAAAGTACTGGGACGTTGTCGTAGCTGACGCGGTATTGCCGCGCGTCGGCTGGTCTTATCCTAGTCCCACGCAAGGTTTTGCAATCCTATCCGATTTCGTGGCCTTTTACGCGGCACCATTCGATGCGTGCTATGTCGATGGCGAAAATGTGATCCCGCAGCCGGGGGATTTTTATGGCGGCTGGATCACCAGCAAGGTGGCCGGACCGTTCAAGGGCATTCCCGGCAGCCGCTTCTGGTAGGGTTTCGACGCGACAGCCTTGGCAATCGAGGCATCTGGCGCTAGCGATAACGCCCATGCACAAACAGCTTCTCACGGCCGTCGCAGCCGTTTCGCTCATCCTCCCCGCAGCCGCGCAGGCGGATCACCATACAAACGCAGTTGCCACGCAGGCCGACACGGCTTTGGAATCGGATGGTGCCGCATGGGATTTTCTTGAAGGCATCACCACCGAAGTCGGTCCGCGCCAGTCCGGCACCCCGGCAGAGGCGCGTGGCCGTGTCTGGGCGATGAACTGGCTGAACGCGCGCGGATTTGCCAATGTCGTGGATGAGCCTTTCCAGATGCGGACCTGGATCCGTGGGGAAGAGGAAGCGCGCATCACGGCACCCTTCGCGCAGCCCATGCATATCACGGCGCTGGGTAACACCGCCTCCACCGGGGCGGATGGGATCGAGGCCGAAGTGGTCTATTTCCCCAGCTACGCCGATCTGGTGGCCGCGCCTGCGGGCAGCCTCAACGGCAAGATCGCCTTCATCAGCCACGACATGCACCCGACGCAGGATGGGTCAGGCTACGGCTTTGCCGGTCCCGCACGCTGGACAGGTCCAAGCCTTGCCGCCAGTAAAGGCGCTGTTGCCACCGTGATCCGCTCTATCGGTACCGAAAACCACCGCACGCCGCACACCGGCGGCGCCACCTTTGCCGACGGGGTGGAGCCAACTCCAGCCGGTGCGCTTTCCAATCCGGACGCCGATAATCTGGAACGGATGTTCGCGCGCGCCGATGGCCGGCCAATCACGATGCACCTGACGCTGACCCCGCAATGGCTGGGCGATACCACCAGCGGCAACGTGGTGGGCGAGATCGTGGGCAGCAATCCTGCCCTGCCGCCTGTCCTTGTGGCCTGCCACCTCGATAGCTGGGATCTTGGCACCGGCGCGATCGACGATGCGGCAGGCTGTGCAATCGTGTCCGCCGCCGTACTGAATGTGGGGCAGGCCGGCCAGCCCCTTCGCACCATTCGCGTGCTGATGGCAGGTGCGGAAGAAACCGGCCTGTGGGGCAGCGAAGCCTACAGTGCGGCGCATATTGAGGAGCCAATTGGCGTGGGCATGGAAAGCGACTTTGGTGCAGATCGCATCTGGCGCTTTGAAAGCAATTTTCGGGAGACGAACCCTGAATTGCATGCACGCATCGCGCAATCCGTTGTGCGTTTTGGCGTAGCCAATTCCGCTAATATCGCCAGCGGCGGCGCGGATATCAATATCTCCCGCGATCAGGGCGGGGCGATCATCGATCTGCAACAGGATGGCACGCGCTATTTCGAGCTGCACCACACGTCGGACGATACGCTGGACAAGGTGGATCCGGTGCAATTGCGCCAGAACGTGGCGGTGTGGACGCAGGTTGTCGGCATCTTGGCGAACGAGGCTGACAGCATACAGACGGGCGAATAATCGCTCTCCGCTTGCGGCATGCCCACGTGGAAGCTAGGGGCGCTTTTGCACGCAAGGTTCGGTTCGGGCCTGTAGCTCAGTGGTTAGAGCTGGCCGCTCATAACGGCTAGGTCGCGGGTTCGAATCCTGCCGGGCCCACCACCTTGCGTGTTTCGTCTTCAAACTGTGCGTTCGGCGGCCAGATGTGGGCAATCGGCGGCGACCAGACCGTCATCGTCCCAACGCTTTATGTAAAAGGCCTGTTGCGCTGCCAGCTGCGCGCAGGCCACGTTCACGCCGTCGGCATAAACAACGCCCAGGGTGCGGCCATATCGATCGCGGCCCAGCCGCACGATGGTGAGGTCTGCCTCGTTCACCAGTTGCTCCATCGTGCGGGTGGAGGCTTCTCCATCGCCAGGCACACATTGTCGCCCCTTGCGGCAAGCGCGGGTTTCCGGCGCGTCGATGCCGGTGATGCGGATGCGCTCGTCACCGCAACGGATGGTGTCACCATCGGTCACGCTACACGTTGCAGAGGGTGAAAGGGCAAGGGCGATAGCGGTTGAAAGTGCAAGCATGGCACTGGCCTAAGCCGCGAGTGCGCCCGATGGCGCGCGAATCTGAATCCGTATCGGAGACGTAAGGCCACGGGAAAATACGTATAATGACAGTGGCGTAATCGCGCACTCTCTCGGCAGAACGAATATTTATTTGGCTTTTAGGTGGATTGAGCTTGCACCGTTTTCGCGCAAAACCTAAGGGCGGTTCCGGTCCGGGGAGTGGCGCAGCCTGGTAGCGCATCTGTTTTGGGAACAGAGGGTCGCAGGTTCGAATCCTGTCTCCCCGACCATTTTGACTGAAACCTGTCTGGCAGACGGTTTCGCTGGATCAGGCCAACCCGATCTCCCGCAATCTCTGCAATAGAAAATCATGCGCCAGGATCGGCTCCTGCGGCGTTTCCCCCGGCTTCACGCACTGTTCCAGCGGTTCGATCAGGAAATCGGGGCGGAAATGCAGGAAGAACGGTAGCGAATAGCGTGATCGCAAGGCCGCATCGCCAGCCGGATTTACCACGCGGTGCTGGGTGGAGCGCAGCTGGCCATTCGTCAGGCGCTCCAGCATGTCTCCCACGTTCACGGCCAGTGCGCCGGGCGGCGGAGAGACGGACAGCCACTCGCCTTGCGCGCTGAGCAATTCCAGTCCCGCCTCCTCTGCGCCTAACAGCAGCGTGATGGTGTTGATGTCACCGTGCGCGGCGGCGCGAATGGCGCCTGCGGGTACATCTGCATCCAGCGGCGGATAGTGCAGCAGGCGCATCACCGAATTGCCGTCTTCAACAGTGTTCTCAAGCCAGTCAGGCTGAAGCCCAAGATGCAGCGCAATCGCGCGAAGGATCAGCGATCCGGTCTCCTCGAACGCGGCGTAGAGCGCTTCAAAGGTCTCGCGAAATTCTGGCAGTTCGCCTGGCCAGATGTTGGGCGCCATCACGGATGACAATGGGTGGTTGTCTGGAAGGCTGCGTCCAACATGCCAGAATTCTTTCAGGTCATGCACCTCGGCGTCCTTGGCGATCTCCTTGCCGAAGGGGGTATATCCGCGCGCCCCGCCGCCCCCCTTGATGTGATAGCTGCGCTTCACATCGGCGGGCAGGGCGAAAAATTGGCGAATAAACTCATTCGCGCGCTCGATCAGTTCCTGCGGGATCGTGTGATCGCGCACGATCGCAAATCCATATTCAGTAAAGCTACGGCCCAGATCATCGGCAATCGCCTCAACCGGCCTGGCGAGAGAAATAGTTGCAATCGTATCCATGCAAACAGCCATACATCGCAGGCACCGCGTGGGCGAGAGGCTTTTGCTACCGTTCCACCGCGCTCATCACATCGCGCACACTGCTGGCCTTCACACCCCGCCGATCAAGATAGGCAAAGATGCGCCGCCACCAGTCATACAGTTCATCCAGATCATGGTCATCACGCACATAGGGCGTCGATCCGGGCAACAGGGAAGGGCTGTGGAAGGATAGCACCAGGACCGGCAAGGCATCGTCCAGCGCCATATCAATGCCGCGTATCGCTTCCTCCACGCTCACCCCTTCGGGCGTCAGCGGCACCCGCTCCAGCAAGCCAAGCCGGGCCAGAACGCCGCGCATCGCGGGTGCACGCCACAGGCGCGGGTAGATCAAATTCCCCTGGCGGCGCAGCATTCCCCAAAAAGCGCTGGTGAGCGGCAATTCCAGCAGCGTTTTTTCATCGTCCAGCCAATAGGGTTGCAACTGGTGCGCGCGATAATCCGGCCCGCCGGCGCTCGAATAGTCGAACAGCGGGCGGACAGAGCTGTCTATGGCTATGCCGTGTTTCGCCAGCAGTTCTGCCGTATTGGGGCCAAGCCCGTACCGGCCCGCACGATAGATGAGCGGAGCGATCCCGAAATTGGTTTCGATGGCATCACGCAGCGCCGTCAGCTTGGCGTCTTCCAACTCTTTTGGCAGATTGCCCGCAAACGAATTGTGCTGCGTCACCTCTTCCTGAAACGGGGGGTTCACCCACGGGTGCAATTGCACCCCGATTTCCGCGCGGCGTTTCATCAGTGGGTCTCGCAGGATATGCCTCGCCGTGGCAGACTTTGCGATAGGCCAGTCTACAAGATAAACGGGGGAGACGCCCTGGCCCTCGCAAAACTCCTGGAATTTTGCGAGTTGACGGACATGGCGGGTATCGTGGCTATCCCTGGATAGGGGCTGTTCCCAGTCGAAATCCTCTTCGGTATCGACGGTCAGCAGGAACCGCGGGTTATCGTCCGCAAACCGCGCCATCATGCGGGCGTGCGGCGGTTCGAGCAAATTGCTCATCGACAATGCCGATCTCCCTGCATGTAAACGGGGTCATGCCCCTGCGATCCCGCTTTCGCTGCTATTGCGCGCGGTCTGCAAGGTCAAGACTGGCAGGCGAAGTGTCGCCCTGTCTCCTTCGCAGGTCAGTGTGCCGCCGGCCGCCACGGCCTCTGCCTCGGCCAGCCTGAAGGCGAAGCCCGGACCGAACATGCCTGCGCTGATTGCGCGCCGTCGCTTCCCTTCGCGAGAGGATTCGGCCCCTGAAAGGCGCAGACTTTCCGGAATGTCCAGGGCAAGCTGGATCGTCGTGCCATCGCTGGAGAGCCCGAGTTGCAACTTCTCTCCCAGTCCCAGCGCCCCGGCCGCAGTTGCCAACAATCGCCAGCACATGGCCATCACTTCGCCCCGGTCCAGTCCCACGTGAAATTCAGTGCCCGAAACGGACAGGGCGAAACCGGCATCGCGCGCCCTCAACGCGCTATCAAGGCGTTGCGCCGTGTCGCTGAGAGCAAGACGAAAGTCGCTCGACCCGCTCTCGAGTTCCATCGCCCTGCTTTCCAGTTTGAACAGCCTGTCCACCTCGTCGAACCCGGCCAGCAGTTTTGCCGCATCCACCGCGATGGAGGCGGCATGGGCGCGATATTCATGCGGCACGCTGCCGAAAATCTGTTGCTGGATTATCTCGGCAAAACCCTGGATCGCGTTCACCGGTGTGCGCAGCTCGTGCAAGACCTGTCGCATTGCATCGGCCGGGCTGTCAGGCACATCCTCCGGGTCGGCCAGGTTGGGACGATAGAGCCGCGCGGCATATCCGCTGAAGGCTCCTGTCATCTGGGCAAACAACGGTGTCGCGTCCATGCGCCAGTCGCCGCTGATTTCCGGCGCAGCGTCAATCGTCAGCCGTGCCTGGCGGATTGGCAGGTGGCGGCGCAATTGCTGCGCCACGTCATCGCTGAACTCTACCAGTGAACTGCCGCTGGGCGATGTCAGGCCAAGACCCGCCAGCATGGGTGCGGCCAGACCGTCGCATCGCACGATAACGCCGCTGCTATCGGTAAACACGTCGATGACAGTTTCGACGTCATATTCCCTGCGTGGCGCACCATCGGGCACGTGATTGCGCGGCATTGGTTGGCCCTGCTGGCGGCCTTCGCGAAAAGCCTCGATCCGGCGGCGCAAGGCGCGGATACCGTCTTCCGGCATGATGGACTGCGGTAAATTGGCGGATGGCGAAGATGGCACCGCAGCCGCGTTGCCGAGTATTTCAATCGCAGGCAGATCGCCCGCGCCGGCAAATGAGGGCAGCACGAGATCCCCCACGCCAAGCTGGGCGAGAAGTTGTTTCACCGATTCGGGCAAATCGCGGCGGTGGCGAAGAAAGCCGCGCGCGGTAACCGGCAGGCGCGGGATCAGATCCAGCCACTGATCTTCGGAAAGGCGCGCGGTTGCGACAGCCGCGGCTGAAGCCTTCGGCTCCCCTTCTGCCAGGAAGGCCACGAATTCGGGGTTGCGCAATCGCTGCCCCGGCTCACGCAGGATCGCGGATTGCGTTTCTTGCGGAGTTGCCTGTTGGATTTCGCGCAGACGCACGAAACCGCTGATCGTGGCGAGCTGCCGATCGCTGTTTTTCAGCGCAGGACGCACCAGCAACCGCTCTATCTCTGATGGTGGAAGGGCGATAGCCGAGCGCGCAATGCGCGCCAATGCCTGACCGGACAGAGCCGTGTCGCGCGTACCCAATAAATCCAGCAACTGTCTGAATTGCGTTCGCAAAGCCGCCTCGCTTCCGGCGCGCATGCGCAGCACGGTGGCTAGGCGGTCATCGAACAAACTTGAAACTCCGGCTGGTTACACGGTTAAAAAGAGGTCAACCATCGCACTAGCCGTGTCCGCCAAGGCGGGCATGGTTAACAACCGGAGCGTTGCAAAAGGGGACAATTACCGTAATAAGGAACTTTATTATGCAGTAGCGCGTTAAGGCGTGTTGTATGTTGCGCAATTCGTGCGCACCGTAAACGGTCTCGCATAGGGGGACTTTGCAATGTCCACATTGGACAAGATTGACCGTCGCTTACTGGCAGAACTCCAGGCAGAGGGCCGGGTAACGAATGTCGACCTGGCGCGCCGCGTAGGGTTGACGGCACCGCCGTGCCTGCGGCGTGTGCGTTCCCTTGAGGATGATGGCGTCATCCGCGGCTATCACGCCGATCTGGACGCTTCAAAGCTGGGCTTCGCGATCACGGTTTTCGCAATGGTGTCACTCCGCAGCCAGGCGGAGGAAGATCTGAAGGCGTTCGAGGATCACATCGCCAAGCTGGAAGAAGTGCGCGAGTGCCACATGTTGAATGGTGAGATCGACTTCATTCTGAAGATCGTCAGCAAGGATCTGCAAAGCTTCCAGGAATTTCTCACCAGCAGGCTGACGCCCGCACCCAACGTGGCCAGCGTCAAAACCTCGCTGACGATCCGCACGGCAAAGCACAAGCCCGGCGTTCCGCTGGACTGAATGCGGCGGCGGGCCGGTGGAGCTTCTCCATGGTCAGAAAATCTCGGTTACCGATTGGGCGCCTTTAGAACAGGCCCGAAGTGAAGCCGGTATAGGCAACATACGCCGCCAGCAATATGCCACCCTCCCGGCGCGACAGGCGACCCCCAGTGTAGGCAAATACCATCACCACGAAAGCCGCCAGCGCCGCCAATGGCAGATCGAATGTAACGATCTGGGCCGGAAAATCGCTGGGTGCTGCAAGGCCGGTAACACCGCCGATAAACAGCATGTTATAAATGTTGGACCCCAGCACATTGCCAAGTGCAATGTCGCTCTGGCCCCGCATCGCAGCGATTACCGAGGTCACCAGCTCAGGCGCCGAAGTGCCAAATGCAACGATCGTCAAGCCGATAACTGCCTCGCTCACGCCGAAGGCAGACGCGATGGAAACAGCGCCGTTCACCAGCAACGTGCCGCCGCCAACGATCAGAACGAGTCCGACGACGAAAAACAGCAACGCTTTTGCAAGGCTGCCGTGCGTGTTGTTTTGCGCGGAAAGTTCGGGGTCGAACCCTTCTGACGCGGCCGCCCTGCCGAAAGCTGCGCTATGGTCTATCGCTGGCCTCGCGCTCTGATCAGCACCAGGGGTGGCCATCTTCTCCTGCTTGTAGGCGCTCCAGATATAGAGGGCGAGACCGATTAGCAGGACCGTGGCGACGATACGGTCCAGTCCCAGAGTGAAGGAGGCAATGATCATCGCCAGTGCCGCAGCCAGCCCCACGCCGCCATCACGCCACAGCGATGTGCGATCAACCGCCAACGGCGCGATCAGGGCGGCAGCGCCCAGCACCAGCAGCAAATTGGCGATGTTGGAGCCGACGATGTTGCCTATGGCAAGACCCGGCGAACCGGCCAGCGCGGCCTGTACGCTGGCAGCAAGTTCAGGGCTGGAAGTGCCAAGGCCAACGATGACGAGACCGATCAGCATGGGCGACAAATTCAGTCGCTCCGCAATCCGCACCGCACCGCGAACCATTACGTCACCGCCGATCATCAGCAGTAGCAAGCCGCCTAGCAGTATACCAATATCAACAAGATCAGGCATTGCGCGTGGCCCCGGCGTCAGCCTTCGCCGTCAGTGCGCGTTGCCAGCCATTCTTCCAGCCACTTGATGGTGTAGTTACCGTTCAGCACATCGGGCTGCTTCAACAATTCCTGATGCAGCGGTATCGAGGTTTTGACACCCTGGATCACCATCTCTTCCAGCGCCCTGCGCAGGCGCATGAGGCAGCCTTCGCGGGTGCGGCCGTAGACAATCAGCTTGGCAATCATGGAATCGTAATAGGGCGGGATGGTATATCCGGCATACAGCCCGCTATCCACGCGCACATGCATACCGCCAGCCTGATGATAATACTCGATCTTGCCGGGGCTGGGGGTAAAGTCGAACGGGTCCTCGGCGTTGATCCGGCATTCGATTGCGTGGCCGGAAAAGACGATATCTTCCTGTTTTACAGACAAATCCTTGCCATCGGCGATACGGATTTGTTCGCGCACCAGATCAAGGCCCGTGATCGCTTCGGTAACCGGATGCTCCACCTGCAGACGCGTGTTCATTTCGATGAAATAGAACTCGTCATTCTCCCACAGGAACTCGATCGTGCCGGCGCCGCGATATTGCATGGCGGCCATGGCATCGGCCACAATACCGCCCATGCGCATCCGGTCCTCATGCGAGATGACCGGGGAGGGTGCTTCCTCCAGCACCTTCTGGTGGCGGCGTTGCAAGGAGCAATCGCGTTCACCCAGATGGATGGCGTTGCCGCGTCCGTCCCCGAACACCTGAAATTCGATATGGCGCGGGTTGCCGAGGTATTTTTCCAGATACATCGTGTCATCGCCAAACGCGGCCTTCGCCTCGTTTTGCGCCTGCTTGACCAGGGTTTCGAGCTGGTCTTCGCTGGGGATGACCTTCATCCCGCGGCCACCACCGCCGCTGGCAGCCTTCGCCAGCACGGGATAGCCGATTTCTGCCGCGACTTCGCGCATCTCGTCAAAATCGGAGACTGCACCTTCGCTGCCCGGCACCAGCGGCAGGCCAAGCGCGCCGGCGGTTTTCTTCGCCTGCACCTTGTCACCCATGGTGCGGATATGTTCGGGCTTGGGCCCGATCCACGCGATGTCGTGCGCTTCCACGATATCGGCAAACTTCGCGTTCTCGGACAGGAAGCCATAGCCGGGATGGATTGCGTCCGCGCCGGTGATCTCGGCGGCGGAGATGATGGCGGCGTGGTTCAGATAGCTTTCGGAGGCGGATGGCGGGCCGATGCAGACGGCGTGGTCTGCCAGGCGCACATGCATGGCTTCGGCATCGGCAGTGGAATGCACTGCCACCGTCTCGATACCCATTTCATGCGCGGCGCGGTGGATACGCAGTGCAATTTCACCGCGGTTGGCGATCAGTATGCGGGAAATGCCCATGGTTTGCGCCCCCTATGCGACGACGGCGAGAGGTTGGTCGAATTCCACCGGCTCGCCATTGCCGATCAGCATTTCCTTTACGGTGCCGTCCTTCGTGGCCGTGATGGGGTTCATCACCTTCATGGCCTCCACAATCAACAAGGTGTCGCCCGCTTTCACGCTGTCGCCAACTTTCACGAAGTTGGGCGAGGCGGGATCGGAGGCCAGATATGCCGTGCCGACCATGGGCGATTTTACCGCATTGGCAAGATCGACCGCTGCCTCTGCGGCAGGCGCTGCATCGGCGGCAGAGGGTGCAGGAGCAGAGGCCGGGGCAGGCGGCGCGGACGCCACGTGTGCCACAGGCGCGCTGGCCAATGCGGCGCGCGACACGCGGATCTTGCGATCATCGTCCTCCACCTCAATTTCGGTGAGGCCTGTTTCGCCCAAAATATCAGCGAGTTCGCGCACCAGCGCGGTATCGACTTTCAATCCACCCGTTCGAGCGGCAGTGGCCTTTTTATCAGGCATGTATTCCCCGTTTCTACGACCATTGTCAGGAGTATCTGCGGCTAGAGCCTGTCGCGCCGCAAGGCAAGTGGCCCCGTGCTATCCGGCGGCTGTCATGCTGACGTCACGATAGCACCATATCGACGTCAAAGCTTTGCAGCAGCGTCCAGAGCCAATTCGTAACCGTAGGCGCCAAAGCCTGCGATGGAGCCAAGGGCTGCCATGCCGACATAGCTTTTGTGGCGATAGGCTTCGCGCGCAGCAGGGTTGGAGATGTGCACCTCGATCACCGGCGTCTTGATCGAGCGGATTGCGTCGTAAAGCGCCAGCGAGGTGTGGGTAAGGGCGCCGGCATTAACGATGACGGCCTTCGCGCCGTCAGCCTGGGCTTCGTGAAGCCAGTCCACCAGATGGCCTTCGTGATTGGATTGCCGCATCTCGATTTCGATGCCGAGCGGCCGGCCCCGGTCTTCGAGGCGGGAGGCGATATCGTCCAGCGTTTCGGCACCGTAGATATCGGGCTCTCTTACGCCGAGGAGGTTCAGATTGGGTCCGTTCAGGACAAAAACAGTATCAGTCATGGCACCAACCCTTAGCCGCATGAACGGGGTGCGGCCAAGGGTTGATTATGCCGACAGAGGGGCGAGAGGCCTATTTTTCCACGCCCTTCACCTTACCCCACTGGCGTGCGGCGGTGTAGCCGAGGTAGCCGGTGCCAAACAGCGCATAGAGCGATTCCGGCAGACCGCCGAGGTAGTTGTTGATACCCTTTGCAATGTCTTGTGCGGTGGTGGGGGAAAAGGCCGAGAGCACGCCCATCGGCAACGCCATGAGCAACAGAATATACATCACATAAAGGAAACTGGGCCGTGCGCGACTGGTCCAGGGATCTTTGGAACTCGCCTCGGCAACGATGGCAGAAAGGCGCGCTTCGATTCGCTGCATTTCCTGCGTGCCTTCCAGCTTGATCAGTTCGATCTTGGCCTTTGCTCGCGCTTCCTTGTCCGGAATGATCTTGTCGATGATAGAGGCGATAGGGCCGATAAGAGATTCGATTATGGCCATGAAGTTTGCATCCCGTTTGTTGTTGTGGTCGCGGGGGCCGTGCAAGTTTCCCGATATGGTAGGAAAGAGCCGTGCGGGATTGATCGGCGCGGAACGATAGGCGAAAGAGTGTCGCATCAGCTTTCGGGAGGAGAGTGAATTGGACAAGGTGCAGCGCTACTCGAAAGTGGCAATCACGTTTCACTGGCTGATTGCCCTGCTGCTGGCAGGCCAGATCGCGCTGGGATTTACGATGTCTTCGGATGCCAGTGGCTTTGCCGATGTACAGCTTCATAAAAGCGTGGGCATCGTCATTCTTGTCCTGTCACTGCTGCGCCTGTTCTGGCGCATCTCGCACAAGAGACCCGCGCCGCTCGAAGGTGGAGTGTTCGGCTTCCTGAGCAAGGCGGTGCATGTACTGTTTTACGTATTCATGATCGGTACCCCTTTGACCGGGTGGGCGTTGGTTTCCTCCTCCTCCACCGATATTCCAACGATGCTGTTCGGTGTCGTGTCGCTGCCGCATTTGCCGCTGGGTACGGGTGTAAATGGTGCGGCGCACGAGGCGCATGAATTGCTGGCCTTTATGGGCATTGGGCTATTCGTGCTGCACACGGCGGGCGCCCTGCGGCACCACTTCATTGTCAAGGATGGATTGCTCTCCCGCATGAGTCCTGCGGGCGGTGGCTTCGCGCTTGCCATGCTGTTGGCCGTGTTGCTGGTAGGTGGCGGCGTTTTCGTGGCGAAGGGCGGATTGTCGAAAAGTGAAAGGCATGATCACGCCACCGATCACGACACTTCGGCAGAGGCAGGCAGCGTGGGCAACAGCGGATCGCAAAGCGCTGGCGACGGTCACGATCATGTCCATGGCGACGGAGCGGGCAACGGTGCAGGCAACAGTGCGGGCAACATTGGCACCGCTGATGGCCAAACTGACCAGGCAGGCGCTGATGAAGGCGATCAGGAGGTAAGCGATAACGTCGCACTATCGCAGGGCGCGCAAGCGGAGGGCGAGAGGGCGCCAACTGCCGAACCCGCCGGACCGCCCGCAAACTGGGCGATACAGCCGGGCGGCTCCTTGCGCTTTCGCGTGGACAATGGCGGCACCGCGCTGAACGGCAGGTTCGCGAAGTGGACCGGCGATATCGCGATGAACCCCGATAATCCGCAGACAGCCAGGATCGCCATTACCGTAGATCTCGCCAGCGCCACGCTGGGCGATGCAACGCAGGACACGATGCTGCGAAGGGAGGATTTTCTTAACACTTCGGCCTATCTGCAGGCCACATGGCGCAGCACCAGTGTCCGGCGCGTTTCCGGCAATCGGTATCAGGCCGATGGCACGCTTTCGCTGAAAGGTGCCAGCCGTCCGCAAAGCCTGGTTTTCACGTTGAATGGTACAGGAAACCGCCGTTCGGTCAGCGGGAATGCGACGATTGATCGCAAGGCTTTTTCCGTTGGAACGGGGTCGAATGCTGATAATCTGGCAGGCTCGGTCAACCTCTCTTTCACATTTGATGCAACGTCTTGATCGCCAGATACGTTGAAAGCCTGACATCCGTCTGTAATAGGCTTTTCACATGAGTGAAAAAACGTCGTTCGAAGACTGGCAGGCCAAGGCCGCCAAGGAAGTAAAGGGCCGCGACCTTACCTGGCACACGCCGGAGGGTATCGA
>JBASBA010000074.1:0-3663 GCA_049650885.1 Alteraurantiacibacter sp.
GGCTTTAGCGCGCAATCAGCCGGTCGCAATAGGCGTGTGTGACAAGGGGTGGCTCAAACCGTGTCGCGATTGTACCATTTCACCAGCAATTCACCGAACGCGCCAACCAGCATCAGGGCGGAGCCGGTGATGAACAGCCACACTCCGGCCGTCTCCAGAGATTTGAAATGTGGCAGGAACAGCACGCTGCCGATTACGAAGGTGAGGTTGCCCAGCAGTCCTATACCGGTGTGGATCCAGCCGTAATCATTCACCAGTGTCTGCAAGGTGTTGCGCATCATGATTCCCCTCCGCTTGCCATTCACGGCTTGCCCGCTGCGGTGCGTGTCCGTAGATCGTGCCCGCAATGAAAAAGACAACCGGCACAGATCGCTCCGTCACTTCCACATGGCGTCCCGCAACGCAGGCCGTGCGCGCTGGCACCATGCGCAGCGAGCACGGCGAGACGAGCGAGGCGCTTTATCTCACCAGCGGTTTCACCTTCGACAGCGCGCAGGAAGTGGCCGCGCGCTTCGCGGGCGAGGCGCAAGGGATGCAGTATTCCCGCTTCAAGAACCCCACGGTGGAAATGCTGCAACAGCGCATTGCCGCGATGGAAGGGGCAGAGGCGTGTCTGGTGCAAGCCAGCGGCATGGCCGCGATGACGAGTTCGCTTCTGTGCATGCTCAGCGCGGGCGATCACGTGGTGGCGGGCCGCGCGGCGTTTGGCTCGTGCCGCTGGATTCTTGACAATGTGCTGAACCGCTTCGGCATCACCCACACCGCGATAGACGGCACGGATAACGCCGCATGGGAAGCGGCGGTGCAGGACAACACCAAGGCGTTTTTCTTCGAAACGCCCGCCAATCCGACGATGGACTTGGTGGACCTTGAATTCGTCTGCGGGCTGGCGAAAGCCAAGGGTATCAAGACTGTAGTAGACAATGCCTTTGCCACCCCCGTGTTGCAGCGCCCGCTGGATTTCGGCGCGGATATCGTGGCGTATTCGGCCACGAAGCTGATGGACGGGCAGGGCCGCGTGATGGCAGGCGCCGTGTGTTCCAGCCAGGAATGGATCGAGGAGAAGCTCTCCCCCTTCCAGCGCAACACCGGCCCGATCTGCGCACCATTCAATGCGTGGGTGGTGATGAAGGGTCTGGAAACCCTGCCCCTGCGCGCGCCCGCACAAAGCGCACATGCCTTGCAGGTGGCTAAATTTCTGGAGGAGCGCGGCCTGCGCGTGCTGCATCCCGGCCTGCCCAGCCACCCGCAACATGCGCTGACGCAAAAGCAGATGGTGTCCGCCGGACCGATCTTTGCCTTCTTCGCTCCGAAAGCCGGTGACGCTGGCAAGGAACAGGCGATGGCCATCTGCAATGCGCTGGAACTGATCGATATCTCCAACAACATCGGTGATGCCAAGTCGTTGATCTGCCACCCTGCCACCACCACCCATCACAACATGGGCGCCGAAGGCCGCGCTGCAGCCGGGATCGGGGATGGCATGTTGCGCATCAACATCGGCCTTGAAGACCCGCTGGACCTGATCGACGATCTGGACCGCGCGCTGGACCGGGTAGGGATCTGACCGGCCAGCACTTAGCCGGCATAATCCCCACAATCCGGCGCACCTGTGCCTAAGTCCCCTTGTCGCAGCGTGTGAAACCGCTACCTTGTAGCCAATGACACAGGCCGCCATTCAATCGCTGTTCCAGCACGCTGCAATCACGGCCGGTGTGACTGTGCGTGTTGCAGTGAACTTCATGCCAGAGCAATCGCGCGTCGGCGCGGGGCGGTGGTTCTGGGTTTATCATATTCGCCTGGAAAACGGACGGGATGAGGCCGTGCAGCTGAAAAGCCGGCATTGGCGCATCACCGATTCGAATGGCATGGTGAACATCGTCGATGGCGAGGGTGTGGTCGGGGAAACCCCGGTGTTGCAGCCGGGGCAGACGCATGACTATGTTTCCGGCTGCGAACTCACCACCAATCAGGGCGCGATGGAAGGGCATTACACCTTCACCCATGTGGATGGGACGCAGTTTGAAGTGGCGATCCCCTATTTCCCGCTCGCCGCCCCTGCCGACAGCTCGGTATAATCGGCGCCGCCGCACTCCCGCAGTGAAGCTGCTTGCTCCTGCGCTCCGCCTTTTCTAGAGGCCGTGGCTGGATAACGAACCATGAAACGCACACACCTGCCCCTGAACGCACTGCGCGTATTCGATGCCGCCGCGCGGCACCTGTCGTTCACGCGCGCGGCAGACGAGCTGGCGGTAACGCCCGCCGCCGTGGGCCAGCAGATACGGGCACTGGAAGATGTGCTGGGCGTGGTCCTGTTTCGCCGCACGTCGAAAGGTCTGGAATTGACGGGGGAGGCGGAGGCCGGCCTTGATTCCCTGCGCGAAGGCTTTCTGCATTTCGAGGAAAGCGTGCAGGCCATGCAGGCAGGCCAGTCCTCCTCCAATTATGCCATCGCCGCCCCGCGCGAATTCTATGCGCAGTGGCTGGCCCCGCGCCTTGCGGGCTTTCGCAAGGATAATCCCGATATTCGTATTCAGATCGCCGCCAGCGAGGATGCCGAGTTTACCGAGGCTAACCTCGATCTTGCGGTACGGCTGGTAGAGGGGCCGGGTGAGCTGGAAGGCGTGCAGCTGGAGCCTGCTCAACGCGTGGTGGTATCAGCCCCCGGCGCACCCGATGGCTGGATAAGCTGGCCCACATTTGAAACGCCAACAGGCGAAAAGACCATCCTGACAGTGGGCAGTGCAGGGCAGGCGCTGAGTTCCGCGCTTGCCGGCCTTGGCCGTGTGACATTGCCCCTGCCGCTGGTGGCAGAGGCGCTGGATGCCGGACGGCTGCAAGCGATTGGCAGGCCTGAAGCATGTCGCCGCGCCTATTGGCTTCTCGCCCCGCGCCCGCAATGGCGGCAGAAGAAGGTGAAGACGCTGGTGGAGTTTTTGACTGGCGGGTGAGAGGTGCAGGGCTTGCCCCGGCACTGGCGCGCGATCCCTCAGCTGGTATAAATGCCGCGATGTCCGATACGCCTGTAATCACAACGCCCCGCTTTCAGTGCCGCCCGCTTCGACCCGGTGATGAAACCGTATTCTGGCCGGCTTTTTCCAGCGACACGCAGATGCGCTACTGGAGCCGTGGACCATTCGATACTCTTGCAGAATTTCGCGACTATTTCTTCGACACTGACGGCAGCTGGGGCGGGCGCACGTGGATTTGCGAGCCGCGCTCGGGCGGACAGCCCGTGTTCCGCATGGGGGCCAGCAGTGATAAGGAGGAGGTGGCGGAGATCGGCTATATCATGGTGCCCGGCAATGGCGGCCACGGCATCGCGCGCGAGTGTGTCAGCGCACTGATCACCCACCTATTTCGCGAGGAGGGCTACCACCGCATTTTCGCCGATGTCGATCCACGCAACACTGCGTCAAACGCATTGCTGGAGCATCTTGGCTTCACCTGTGAAGGGCATCTGCGCCACACGATGAAAACGCATATCGGGTGGTGTGACACATGGCTGTGGGGTCTGCTCCAGCATGAGTGGGACAAGTAAATTGCCAAAAATCCCGATTGAACCGGCACTGGCTGGAATTTAGGGTTACGCAAGATTTCGAGAGTCCACAACAGGGGGCCAGGATTTGAACAGGGGAATATCGATGTCGATCTCAATCCGTG
>JBASBA010000075.1:0-2712 GCA_049650885.1 Alteraurantiacibacter sp.
AGGTGGCAGTGAAGGCCAGCGATGTCTTCCTTGCGGTGGCGGCCTATCACGGACTGGCAGAGACGGTGGATTGCCCGCTGCACCTTGGCATTACCGAAGCCGGCGGCCTGATCGGCGGCACGGTGAAAAGTTCAATCGGCATGGGCAGCCTGCTGTGGGCGGGCATTGGCGATACGATCCGCGTCTCGCTTTCGGCAGAGCCGGAACAGGAAGTTAAAGTCGGCTTTGAAATGCTAAAGGCACTGGGCCTGCGCACGCGCGGCGTTCGCGTGGTGTCCTGCCCGTCATGCTCTCGCCAGGGTTTTGACGTGATCCGCACGGTGGAGGCGCTGGAAGCACGGCTGGAGCATATCAAGACCCCGATGAGCCTTTCGGTGCTGGGCTGCGTGGTGAATGGCCCCGGCGAAGCGCGTGAAACGGATATCGGCATCACCGGTGGCGGCGCGGGCAAGCACATGGTGTATCTGTCCGGCGTTACCGATCATCATGTGGAGAGCGACCGGATGCTGGATCACATCGTGGAACTGGTGGAGAAAAAGGCCGCTGAAATCGACGCAGGCACCGCCACGGCTTTCGATCCCCATGCAGAGGCTGCGGAATGAATCAATTTGATTGATTGCGCCTCAGAAATACCGCGAGGTGGCTAAGATTTTTGTCGTCCGAGCGCAGTTTTTCTAAAAATGAATGAGCATCTTCATCCCGCTCAAACCCTGTGATCGTGTCCTGCATATACTGGGAGAGAATTTCCGATGCTTCTTCGTTCAAAGTCTGCCGATTAAATAGAGACGCTGCGTACTCAAAGTTTGTCAGTATTTGTCCGATATGAAATTTTCTATTTTTTTCATCTGCGATCATCTCATCCCAATATGTCGCCACCTCTCTTAGAATATCGTATGAGAGCCTCACATCATCAATATCGCGCTGATGTTGGAGTGCTCGAATACCATTGTACGCGGCGTAGACAGCGGCCCCAGCGCCTACCACAGCTGCTAGTGGCGTAACCCATTCGATCGATCTAACTGGGCAAAGCGCATTATCAAAGATAATTTCCAGAAGGACTTCAATCGGTGGAGTGGGCCAATGCCAAGGTTTGAGCGGCATTAGCAATCAGATGAGTCTTTTTTCTTGTCTGGCGAATGCGAAGGGGACGGGGAGGGCGCAGGCGTAGGTTTGAACGGTAGATGTTCAGTAGGGGCGGAAAACTTCCCATCCCCAATATCTACACGCTTGTTTGATCCGCCGCTTTGACTTTTTCTATCATCGTCCGCCATCAGTCGCTCCTTATTCTAATTCTGACGAGTTAATTCAATTGCTGCACGTCGTCCACCATGCCGATTACATGGCCCCGCGCCCGGATCGCGGCACCTTCAAGTTCGACAAGTACTACCTCGTCATGGAGGAGCTGCGCGCCAGTGGCTCCCCCCTCACCGAACATGCGCCCGATCCGATGCCCCGAAAATGGCTGGAGGCCGTGCATTGCCCCGATTACGTGGAGCAGGTTTTCACGGCCACCGTTCCACGAGAGAAGGAGCGCCGCATCGGTTTTCCCGTCACCCCGCGCATTGGCAGCCGCGTTCGCCACACCAACGGCGGCACCTGGCTGGCAGCGCAACTGGCGATGGAGCATGGATACGCCGCAAACAGTGCGGCGGGCAGCCATCACGCAATGCATGATACAGGCGCAGGGTATTGCGTTTTCAATGACCTGGCCGTGGTATCGAACCGCCTGATTGTGCAGGGCGACGCTAACCGCATACTGATCGTCGATCTGGATGTTCACCAAGGCGATGGCACCGCCAGTCTTACCGCCCTGCGCGACGATATCTTCACGCTGTCGATCCATGCCGAGAAAAATTTCCCTGCCCGCAAGGCGCGTTCCACCCTCGATATCGGCCTTGCCGATGGCACGGATGACGATGGCTATATGGAGGTGCTGGAAAAAAACCTGCCCCCGCTGATTGAACGCTTCGCGCCCGATATCGTGCTGTATCAGGCGGGTGTCGATCCGCATGGAGACGACAAGCTGGGCCGTCTTGCGCTGAGTGACCGGGGACTTGAGCGGCGCGATCGCTACATCGTATCCCTCGCCCGCAGCCGCGACCTTCCCATCGCCAGTGCATTGGGCGGCGGATATGGAGAGGATCAGCGCTTAGTGGCGCGCCGCCATGCGGCATCCATGCTGGCGATGGCGGATGAAAATCGCCTTTACACTGTGGCAACGCTTACCCGCTAACATCCCATGTCATGGATATGCGACTTCCCTTCGCCTGTGTTCTGATCGTTGGCGGCGCGATCGGCTTTGCCATGCCCGTGCTGGAGGCGGACGATCACCTTCAGCAAGAACAGTCTTCTCAATCCGCTGAGACGGTAATCCTTGGTGCCGTGCAGGATTTGCCCGGTTCCGGCTGGGCACATGAAACCGCCTTGCAGCGCGAAGGTGACGGGCATTTCTACGCTGATGTGACGGTGGACGGTGTGGCATCGCGCATGCTGGTGGATACCGGTGCCAGCGTTGTCGCTTTGACGGGCGAGGATGCGCTGGCGATGGGCCTGTACTGGAACGAGGGCGATGTCGCCCCCGTGGCCCAAGGAGCAAGCGGCGCTGTGCACGGCGTAAACACCAGTATTCCGCACATGCGTGTGGGCGATTTCGAAGCGCGCGATGTGCGCGCCGTTATCATTCCGGAGGGACTTGGCATATCTCTGCTGGGG
>JBASBA010000076.1:0-3629 GCA_049650885.1 Alteraurantiacibacter sp.
AGCTTCTTAGAAGAACAGATCGGCGATCCGCTTGCGGTATGTGGCCGCCTTTTCCTCGTCCATGCCGAATTGCGGCACAACGGGCGTGATGGAATCGGCAAAAGCGGCTCGTTCGATTACCTGCGTCTTCACATCATCAGCAGAGCCAAGCACGGTGATCGCGCTCACCATTTCATCGGGGCAGGACTGTGCCATCCCCGCGTAATCCTGCTGTGCGAAGGCCGCCTGGATGGCCTTGGCCTCCTTGCCGAAGCCGATCGCCTCGAAGTATCGCAGGTACTGGGGAGACTGGGTGTAGAAGGCCACATTGGCGCGCGCGTCGGCAATAGCCTCATCGCGGTCGTCATTGATCACCGTGAAGATCATCAGGTTCAGGTCGAAGTCGGACCTATCCCGATTGCTCCTTTCAAGCCCAGCGCCAAGGTGCGGGCCAACCTTCTCGTGGATCCATTGCGTGGTCCACAGTGGGTGGCCCAGCAGCCCATCGGCAATTTCGCCTGCCTGTTCGCACCCCTTTTCGAAAATCGCCGGCAGGTAGATGGGGACATCGGGCCTGCGCGCCGGACCGGTCAGGCGGAAATGCGAGAGATCGAGCGTTGCATATTCGCCTTCCAGCTTCTGCAATTCGCCCGTGTGCCCCTTGGCGATCACGGCGCGGACCTGTTGCACCACTTCGCGCATATGCGCCAAAGGCTTTCCATAAGACATGCCAAAGCTGCCTTCGATCTGGCTCTGGGCGCTGGAACCCAGACCCAGTACCGCGCGGCCATCGCTGATGTGATCCAGATCGATGACGCTGCAAGCTGTTTCCAGCGGGCTGCGGGTGAAGGCGAGGGTAATCCCGCTGCCCAGCTTGATGCGACTGGTGACGGCGGCTGCCGCTGCAAGCGTGATGAACGGAACACCGAAGATCTGCGGCACCCAGACCCCTTCGATCCCGGCTGCTTCCCATTCCTGCACCAGCGGCACAAGCTGCCCGGCAGGAAGGACGGGCAACTGCGTCCAGACCTTCTTGCCGGCAAACATCAGCCAAAGCCCTTCGCGGTGTCGAAATAGTCACGCCACGAAACGATCTTGTCGCCGTCCATCTCGAACACGCCCATCAGCTTGAGCGAAATGATGAGCTTGCCGTCCTGGTCATGGAAATTGTCGGTCCGCTCGGTCAGCACTACGTTGCCGGTCGAGGCGATGTGGTGAACAATCACTTCGCCGCTTTCGATCGGGTACATATGCGCAAAACCGTCCATGAAGGCCTTGGCCTCGGCAAAGCCAGTGGTCTTGGAAATGCCCACGTTTTCCCAAACCGTCTGATCGGTAAAACGGTTTTCCATCGACGCCATCATGTTCGCCAGGGTAGGCTTCCACTCGTCGAAGAAGGCAAGGACTTCGGTTTGCGCGTCAGTCATGGTCAGTCTTCTTCGGCAATGGTGACGGTCACCCCGTCAAGAGCGTCGGTCATTTCGATCTGGCACGAAAGACGCGAGGTCTCGTTGCGATGGTCCGAACTGTCGAGCAGGTCGCTTTCATCCTCGGTCATTTCGGGCAGCTTGTCGGCAAATGACGGGTCCACATGCACATGGCAGGTGGCGCACGAACAGCATCCGCCGCAAAGGGCCAGCAGCTCGTCGAAACCGTCGTCGCGAATGATCTCCATCAGCGTGAGCCCGGTATCGGCCTCCACTTCCTTGCTGGCACCCGAACGATCGATCACATTGACTTTAGGCATGTCTTGCTCCGTTAAAAATTATCTGACTTCAGGTTCGACCGGGAAGCGATCGAAGTAAAACTGGAAATGCTGGCGGATGTCGTCGGCGGTAATGCCGAAATCTCCCTCAAGGTTGAATTTCACCTTGCCCCTGACCGCCGGATCATGATCCTTGTGGTATTGATGCAGGGTTTTGAGAGCGGCCTCGTCCAGCGGGATATCCGCCATGTCGTAGATCCGTTGCAGGATCGGGTCGGGATCCTTGATCCACTGGTGGAAATAGACGTCAATCGCCTGGTCTTCCGGCAGGCAATCGCGGTCCTTCACGCAGCGCGAAAGCAGGGTCTTGTATCGATCGATCCAGTAGCTCTTTGGCTCTTCCGGATCGCTTTTCGTGCGCAACACGCGCGAGGCATAGAGCCACATCGACAAGGTCGAGCGGATCGAGCCGACCGGGTCGCGGTGAGTGATCACGAATGTCGCATCGGGAAAGGTCTTATGCAGCACCGGCAACTGTTCCATGTGCTGCGGGCATTTGATTACCCAGCGGTTTGGCCCCCTGAGAAAGGTCAACACCTGCAGACCCTTCTTCAGATAGGCATAGGTGCCGCTCTGGTCGTGCGACAGGTAGTAATCGCGCCACTTGGGCACCAGGGCGAGCCATTCGAGCAGGTAGGATGAGAAATCGAGCGCCTGCAGTTCGATATCCTCGCTGATATGGTCGGGCGAGAATTCGTGCATGTAGCTCATCATCGGCAGCACCGCTTCTTGCTGCTGCCATCCGGCTTCCGCCTTGGTCCAGCGCGGATTGGGATCATCCTGCGTCGGTTCGTCCTCTGCCGTTGGGACGGGGGCGATGGCTTCCCACCATGGCAGCGAGCGCAGGCGCGTGTCAGCGGACAGCAGCCCCAGCAAATGGGTGGTCCCCGAACGCGGCGGACCGGCCACGATGATCGGGCGATCGATCTCGATGTCGAGAATTTCCGGATGGCGCTTGCAGATGTCTTCCACTCGCAGGCGGTCAGCGGCATAGCGCACGAACATGGTCCACAGCCCAGCGCGACCGATGGGCGAGAGGAATTCATCCTCTTCCACACATTCGCACCACAGGTCCAGCCGCTCGACAAAGTCCATGGCACCGAAATCTTCAAGCCCGGTCTGGGCCTTGGCTGCCCCCATGATGCCCGCAGAGGAGAAGTCGAAACTGGCCTGCGAAGCGGCGGCAAGCGCGGCCCTTTGCGCTTCGTCCAGCACGGGCGCGCACATGTCCTCGATCTCGAACACCTGCCCCTTGGCGGCTTGCGTCACTTGCTCCTGCTCCCTCACCACATTCTGTCTCCGATTACTCGTAGATGCGGAGGCGGGTAATCTTTGCCCTACCGAAAGATATGCTGCGCCACTGGCAAATGCCGTTAGGTCGAATGGGGAGAGGATAACGCCGAGATGACAGACAAGCTGTTCGACTTGACGGGCAAGGTGGCGCTGGTAACCGGCGCAAACTCCGGTCTGGGCTTCGGTTTTGCCGAAGGCCTGGCGCGGGCTGGGAGCGACCTGGTCATTTGGGGTCGGCGCAAGGAAGCGAATGAGCGCGCAGCCGAAAAGCTCCGCGCTTTGGGCGCCAAGGTTCATTCCGCTGAAGTGGATGTGACGCAAGAGCCGCAGATCGTTGCCGGCGTGGCCGATGCACTGGCCGTAATGGGGCGGATAGATACCGTGGTCGCCAATGCTGGCATCGCCAGCGCCAAGCCTTTCATCGAAATGGATGCCGACACCTACAACTCGCTGATGGCCGTAAACCAGCACGGCGTGGTGTTCACCTTGCGCGAAGTTGCGCGGCACATGGTTGCGCGCGCCGAGGCAGGCGATCCGGGCGGTTCGATGATCCTGTGTGGCAGCGGTTCCATATTCCAGGGCGTGCCTACGC
>JBASBA010000077.1:0-5224 GCA_049650885.1 Alteraurantiacibacter sp.
TCGATACCCCGATAGAGGTATGGTTCCTTAGCAGGGAACTGGTTTCAGCCACTCACCCACGTCTCCGGACCCAAGCAGCAAGTCGCGGCCTATAACGAGGGCGGGCGGGGGCATCAAGTGTGCATTCGTCTTCTTTGCGAAAGCTTTTTGCAGAGAGGTGGCGGATTCGATTCATCGCGTATCCGATTCGATTCGCCGCCTATTCATTGCTGCTTCAGTAGCGGGAGCCTCAAACGGGATGATGACAAGGTCTGTCTGCCGCAAGGGTGGGCAAAACGCCGGAGGAAAGCCATGCACACGATCAAGAACGCTATTGCCGCCGCAACCTTTTGCGCGCTGGCCGCGCTTTCGCTCCCCATGTTCTCGCTTGCCGCCACCGCCCAGCAGATCGAGAGTGTCGATCCCGACGCCATCATCGATGGCGATCTGAACTCGCCCCAGGTTCCTGCGGATGACCGTTGGCAGACACCTGCCGATAACCAGCAGGCAGAACCGGCCTTCGAAGGCGCCTATGACGTGACGGACCCTTCGGCACGCTATGACGACAGGCCCGAACTGGAACTGCCGCCGGAGCAGGTTCCAGCGCCAGACACTGGTGTCCAGACGACACAGAACCCCTATGGCGCGCCGCCGCCGGGCACCTATGCCGAGGATGACCTGATCGGCGCGGCCGAGGGTCTGTTCGGACGCGGTGCGGAAGGTCTGGCGCGCGTGATCCAGGATGTGCTGTCCGAGCAAGGTGAACCCAACGGTTACATCGTCGGGCGTGAAGGCGGCGGGGCTTTCGTGCTGGGCGTTCGCTATGGCTCTGGCACTTTGCATCACGCGGTGGAGGGCAATATGCCCGTGTACTGGACCGGTCCTTCCATCGGGCTGGATGCAGGTGCCAATGCCGGCAACACCTTTGTGCTGGTGTACAATCTTTACGACACTGACGACCTTTACGAGCGTTTTCCGGCGGGTGAGGGGCAGGCCTATTTCGTAGGCGGCTTTACCGCCAGCTATGTTCGCAAGGGTGATATCGTGCTGATCCCCATTCGTGTGGGTGCCGGTCTGCGCCTTGGCGTGAACGCTGGCTACATGCGCTTTTCGCGCAAGCATCGCTGGCTGCCGTTCTGATAGGCAGCGGATAGCTTGCAAGTCGTGCTTGCGAAGGTGGCTTGGTAGCGGCATTGAGCCGCCATGCTGGATAGACTCGAACAACAATCGCCCGATGCCCTTCTCGCCCTTATCAAGATGTATCAGGCCGATCCGCGCGACTCCAAGATAGACCTTGGCGTGGGCGTGTATCGCACCGCCGACGGCGCAACCCCTGTTTTCCGCGCCATCAAGTCTGCGGAGAAGCGGCTGGTCGATACGCAGCCGACGAAGGCCTATCTTGGCCCTGAGGGAGACATGGGCTTCGTCAATGCCTTGGTGCCGCATGTGTTCGGGCAGACGGGAACGCGCGATGGCCGGATCGACGGGATGCAGACGCCGGGCGGCACCGGCGCGGTGCGCCTTGCCGTTTCACTGGCCCACAAGGCCGGAGTTGGCCAGATCTGGATGGGTATTCCAAGCTGGCCCAACCATGCGCAGATCCTTGCCGATTGCGGCATGAAGGCCGCGACGTTCAACCACGCGAACGCCGATGGTTCTGCCGATATGGATGCCCTGCGCGATGTGATCGCCAAGGCGGGCAAGGATGATGCAGTGCTGCTGCACGGTGCCTGCCACAACCCCACCGGCGTTGATTGCACCGAAGCCGAATGGGACGAGATTGCCGCGCTGCTGAAAGACAGCGGCGTTTTGCCGATCATCGATCTTGCCTATCAGGGGCTGGGCGATGGCATGGACGCCGATGCCTATGGCCTGCGCACCGTTCTGGCCGCCGTGCCGGAGGCGCTGGTAGCCTATAGCTGCGACAAGAACTTTGGCCTCTACCGTGATCGTGTGGGCGCGCTGTATGTGATGGGTGCGAGCACCGACGATACAGCAAAGATCATGTCCAATGCCGCATCACTGGCGCGGGCCAACTGGTCCATGCCGCCCGATCACGGCGGGGCGTCGGTGCGAATGATCCTGGAAGACGAGGAACTGACCGCAGACTGGCTGGCCGAGTTGGAGAGTATGCGCCAGCGTATTGGTGCCGTTCGCGCGAAACTGGCCGAGGCGGGCACGGCAGGCGCTGTCGACCTGACGCCGCTGGGCGAGCAAAAAGGCATGTTCGCCATGCTGCCTGTCTCCAAGGAACAGGTGCAGGAATTGCGTGAGGATCACGGCGTCTACATGGCAGGCTCCGGCCGCATCAACGTGGCGGGCCTGACGATGGGCAATATCGATGCCTTTGTTGCCGCATTGGCTGACGTTACCGGCTGATCCTGCTGCGACGTGGAATGCGCGGCATTCGCCCCAGCGTCGTCTCAGTCAAGATCCGACTGGCCGCAAGCGCGATCAGCGGGCTTCAGCCAGTTCGTTTCTTCAGCGTATCGAACAACGATTTGTCTACCATTCCCTGGATGATCCGCGACCGCTGGGGAAGTGTCTGAGCGAAGGGCGCCTCCCCCTGCTGATAGGACGCTATTCGACTGGTAAAGTATGAATTTAGAGGGGTATCGAACTGATCGTTAAAGGCTTGATCAAGTGTCCAGGCGGAGTAGTCGAAAGCTACACAGTAGTCTGTCCACAATATTTCATTCATGGGCCGGGCAGCTCGATGGCAGTTGACGCTGAATTCTTGCGCTCCGGCCCAACCTGACTCGCCATGGACCCGCGAGAAGTCTTTGACTGCGAGGGCGACTTTCGCTTTAAATTCCTCATCAGTCGGAACTTGATCGAAACCAGTGCCGCTATCTGAGATTGGCGCACTCGGGGAAGAGCCACCTGCAATATCGAGATCGACCCTCACCTCCGGAACAAAGGCGTCATTGCCGGCTCCGAAATCCTTCATTTCGGAGATGGAAAATGCCAGGCTTTCTTCGCGATCCGTTGCGCCCAGAACAGCCGATATCAATGCCCCGACAATCACCAGCCCCAGGACAGTGCGGGTATGCGCCCACGGACGCGATTCGCTGCCTCTCCGGCTAGTCCGGGATGGCGGCGATTGCCGCGGCGGTCGTGTTGATGGTGAGCGGGACGCATTTTCATTGGCCCTCAGCGCATCATACGCGGAGCGCTGCACCGGGTTGCGCAAGCATCGGTAAGCCTCATTCAGCTCCTGCGCCCTATTCGTCGCACCTGAACCAAAGTTGGCATCCGGATGAAACTTTCGCATGAGTGCCCTGTAGGCCGCCGTGATGACCTCTGGTTCAGCCGCTGGGGAAACGCACAAGGTTGCGTAATAGTCTTTCATGGCCACCCGAATTCTTATCGTTCGTCGGTATCAATTCATACAGATCGAGAGTGGCATCTTTTGAGCATGACGATGGGCTCCATCAGTCGAGATCTCGCGCCTACTTCCCTGTTGCATTTGAATAGCCAGCAACCTCTGATCTCTCAATGGGATAGCCGCCATGTTTCCCCGGATTGGTTCAACTATGCATGTGGCATCGCTGCGTCCCCCTCGCGACAGGCGAATGGGGCTCCGTTTCCTTGCGAGTTCTTGCTAAGCGCCAATTCTCGTCATCCCAGTTCGGTCCGGCATGGAACCGTGTGGTCGAACGTCCGCATCTGCGTTGATAGCCGCCGTTCGCCCTTTTCCGGATCACCCCGCCCGCAGCGCCTGCATGCGGTGCAGGTAGCGCGCGATGGTGTCCACTTCCAGGTTGACCTCGCTGCCCTGGCCCAGCTCTCCCAGCGTGGTGGCATCGGCAGTGTGGGGTATGATGTTGAGGCCGAAGTGCACGCTGCCGTCGTCGCGGTCCTGCACCGAATTCACCGTCAGCGACACTCCGTTGACGGTGATGGAGCCCTTGGCCGCTATGAAGGGGGCAAGCGAAGCGGGCGCCGCAATGGTGACGCGTTCGGAATCGCCCTCCGGCTGCCAGTCCGCCACGCGGCCCACGGCATCGACATGGCCGGTCACGATATGGCCGCCCAGTTCGTCGCCCAATCGCAGGGATGGTTCCAGGTTCAGCTTCGCGCCCTCGCGCCACATATCCTTGGCGGTGCGGCCGGTGGTCTCTGCGGAGACATCGACGATGAAATGCGCATCACCCCTCGTGCCGCCGCGATCCACCACTGTCAGGCAAACGCCAGAGCACGCAATGGACGCGCCGATATCGATGGCGGCAGGGTCGAACGGACACGAAATGCGCACCCGCAAGTCGCCGCGTTTCTCGATGCTGTCGATCGTCCCGATCGCGGTAACAATGCCGGTGAACATGATGGCCCCTTGATAGATCAACCGCGCTGATAGACTTCCAGCGTGTCGCTGCCAAGCTGTCGGTGGGATTGCAGTTTCAGCCCATCGGCAAAGGCGGCTTCCAGCGTGTCATGACCGATTGCCCCGATGGCGGGCGTGCCGCCGCCCAGCAGCACAGGTGCGCGATAAATCAGCAGGCGATCCACCAGCCTGGCGGCGAGGAAGGCCGAGGCCGTCTGCGCGCCGCCTTCCACCATCAGGTAGCGCAAGTCCTCCAGTCCGGCGATCTCTTCGGGCGAACGAATGGCTTGCCAGCTTTCGGGCACTTCGCCCGAGGTAAGCGCGATCCGCTTTGGCGAACGGGCTTCCAGTCCCGGCAGGCGAACGTCGAGGCGCGGCGCGTCTGCGCGCAAGGTGCCACCACCCACAAGGATGGCATCGGCGCGGGCGCGTTCGCGATGGGTATGGGCACGGGCAGCTTCGCCGGTAATCCACTTGCTTTCGCCGCTGGAGGTGGCGATGCAGCCGTCCAGCGACATCGCCAGCTTCAGCGTCACATGCGGGCGATCGTGGGCAAGCATCGCGGCATGGCCCGAAAGGTTGAGAATTGCCGCGTCCCAATCCGTCATGCTCACTGAAACACCGGCGCTTTCCAGCCGGGCGATTCCTTCGCCAGCGGTGCGCGGATCGGGGTCTGGCATGCCGATCACCGCGCGGGCAAGGCCAGCGTCGCCGACAAGGTCTGCGCAAGCGGGGCCGCGTGACGATTGGTGGGCGCAAGGCTCCAGCGTAACGTAGAGCGTGGCCCCGCGTGCAGCTTCTCCGGCGCCTTGCAAAGCGGCGGCCTCTGCATGAGGGCGTCCGCCCGGCATGGTCCACCCGCGACCGACCACGCGGCCATCGCGCACGATCAGCGCGCCGACACCCGGGTTGGGGCTAGCG
>JBASBA010000078.1:0-1817 GCA_049650885.1 Alteraurantiacibacter sp.
TCACTACTGTGCCTATGGGCCTACGATCCAACACTCAGTCCACAACGGACGATCTTGGCTTTCCGGTCCGCCTAAAAATCGCTGTTCCGCCTTACGGTCTCGGAAAACTGCGGATGAAATGCACGGATGTTTGCGGGCGGACTGTCACCCGGCGATCATGCCCTTCACTCTACCACTCCGCTTGGTATGAGTGCCACGGCTATCCATTTTCGCACCGTTGCAGATGCGCGTTTCGTTGGTGCTCGAACTCTCGGACGGGACTGCCTTTCGCGCCTACACATCTGCAAGTAAAACACGGTCGAGATAGAACGTGCCACCGCGTGTATCGCGTTGGACACCGAAGCTGGCAGCATATTTCGCCTTCTCGCAGCAGATCACGGCTTCATCGACAGCTATCTCGACCACCATATCCCTGCGAGGAATGTCGTCATCGATACCGACAGCGCGACTGGGCAACTGCAACGATCTATCGGACCATACGGCGCTATACAGGGTCATCGCCCGGATGGGCTCAACATCATCGCTCTTGCAAAAGGGTCAGCTCTTTCAATTGCTCGTGTATATCATTGCAAACGCAATGGATCAGCAGTCCGGGTAATTGCATCGCTCGCGACTTTGGCGGAGCAAGGGCCTGAAGCGCTGAACCAACGCATATCATCGGAAATAGCCATCATGGCCACCCTCATGACCCGCAAGAACCCCAAGACCGGCAAGACCGAGCGCCCCTTTCGCGACAAGCAGGGCAGCTTCGTTCTCGGCGATCCTATCTTCGGAAACAAACTGCATCACCGAAAGAATGCGGTGCTTACTACCGATTATGACGAGGCTCTGCGGCTCGTGCGCAGAGGGTTCTCGATACGCATGTCCGCAGGTGACGGCACGCCTCCCTCGTTGATTAGCGCCGGGAAGTTGACACTTACCGAGGTTGACGAGCTTTCTGCCGACGACATTCCGGCTGAGGGCCCCCTAACGCCGTTCTCGCGTGACGACGTCATGCACGACCTGCGCAAGGCCTTGGTCGCGAAGGCAGCAATGATCGCCCACTGGGGAAGCTACCAAGCGGCTGAGGCTTTTCTGGGGTTTCCGTCATCCGACGACGCCGGCGAACCATACGACGACGCAAATCCTTCGCAGGTCGATCTCTCGCGCTTCCGTGCCACCCCATTGACCGAGGCAAGCTACGACTGGGCGTTCCAGACCGGTAAGCCAGAGGCGTTCGGTCCGGAATCGTGGGACGACCTCGGCTCCCTTATGGATGGCGCTTCCTCGGGGACGATCACCACAATGTCACCCATGGGTAACCCAGAGAGCCCCTTGCGGATCACAATCGGCACCGCGTTTGCACGCTGGAAGTTCGAGATGCAGACCTGGCTGCCGCTCTCGGTTCGCGAACTTGCATACCTAGCCCAGATGAATGAAGTCGCGGCCCGCAACGCCTTGGCCAAAGCTGGCATCAAGGGGCGCGGCGGTATTGAGAACGACGTAGCCCGTTCTTGGCTGGCCGAGCGCCAGAAATTCGTCCCCACTCGGACCGAATTGCTGCCATTGACGAGCTAGAAATTCATGCTGGTCGAATGACAACCGCCATACCAACCATGCCTAAGCCGAAGTGGAGGACGTGTCGCAAGGCATACATACCTTGCCTAACCAAGCCGGTGCACGACCCATTTGGCACGTGTCCCAAGGGTCTCACTTTTGCTATAGTGCGAGAGGATCGAGCAGACCAACCGCCTCACCGCAGTTCGAGGGTTGGCAACGATAAAAATCGTAATTTTTGTAGGCGCAATATCGCATCTCGTGGGAATTCCCACGAGATG
>JBASBA010000079.1:0-1706 GCA_049650885.1 Alteraurantiacibacter sp.
GTGAACAGGCGGACACTTTCGTTGATGCTGGTGCGATTGGCATTGGGCAGGTCCAGCTTGTAAACGGTCTGCGTCGGGCTGGTGCTGGCATTGGTGTCATACCCAAGTGCCGCGCCCTGCCGCTGAAAATGCGGAATCGCCTCTCCCGGTCCGAAATACACCGACTCGCGAAACACCATGTGCTCCAGCAGGTGGGCAAAGCCGCGCTCTTCGTCGCTCTCGTAGATGGACCCTGCATCGATGGCGACACGCAGGCTCATCTGGCATGGCGGAACGCCATTCTGCCGCACCGCGTATTTCACGCCATTGGGCAGTTCACCAAACAGCCATTGCTCATCCACCGGGATATCGGTGCCGCGATAGATCCACGGATCGCCCGGCTGCGCGTATTGCGGCGAATCCTCCGGCGTGGCGGTGATGGTGCAGGAAAGCTGCGACTGCGCAATGGCAGGAACCGGCAAAAGGATGAGAAACGGTACGAGGGCGCGAGTGGTGCGCAGAAAAATTGTCATGATGCCCCTTAGGCCAGCAAGCGATGAAGCAAGCGTGAATAGGCGCGAAGAAAGGCTTGCGCCACAAGCAGTTTCGCCACCTTGCCGGACGGGTGCGGTGCGCCTACATTCGGATCATGTTTATTGAAACCGAAACCACGCCCAACCCCGCCACGCTGAAATTCCTTCCCGGAAAGCAGGTCATGCCCTCGGGCACGCGTGACTTCGCCTCGCCGGAGGAGGCGGAAGCCAGTCCGCTGGCGCAGGCTTTGTTCGATACAGGCGAAGTGACCGGCGTGTTCTTCGGTAGCAATTTCGTGTCCGTCACCGCCGCGCCCGGCGTGGCATGGTCCGATCTGAAGCCGCAGGTTGTTGCCGTGCTGCTGGATCATTTCGTTTCCGAGGCCCCCCTGTTCTCCGGCGGCGATGCCAGCGGCATTTCAGTGCCTGCGGAAAATGACGAGGAGCATCTTGGCGATGATGAGGGCACGGAAGAGATCGTGGAGCAGATCAAGGAACTGATCGAGACCCGCGTACGCCCCGCCGTTGCCAATGACGGCGGCGATATCCGCTATCGCGGGTTCCGTTCCGGCGTGGTCTATCTGCAAATGCAGGGTGCGTGTTCGGGCTGCCCCAGTTCCACCGCGACATTGAAGCACGGCATCGAAGGCCTGCTGAAGCATTACGTGCCCGAGGTAGAGGAAGTTCGCGCCGCCTGATCGCCGCTTCGTGAACGATTGGCCACCTGCCGCGTTGGCAGGGGGAAACCAATCTTTTTGCGGAGAACAACGCTTCCATGACCGATACTCTTTCCGATGCTGATCTTGACCTGATCTTCCGTGAAGCGCGCAGCTTCAACGGTTGGCAGAACAAGGAAGTGTCCGACGAACAGATCCACGCCATCTATGAATTGGCGAAGATGGGCCCCACCTCTGCCAACCAGCAGCCGGGCCGGTTCGTGTGGGTAAAATCGAAAAAGGCGAAGGATCGGCTGGCCAAATGCGCGAGCGAGGGCAATCGGGAAAAAATCCTGACTGCGCCTGTCACCGTCATCATCGGCTATGATCTGGATTTTCACGAACATCTGCCGTGGCTGTTCCCCCATACCGATGCGAAAAGCTGGTTCGAGGGTGACAAGGATGGCCGCCGCGAAAGCGCATTCCGCAATTCCGCATTGCAGGGTGCCTATATGATGATTGCCGCCCGTTCGCTGGG
>JBASBA010000080.1:0-6856 GCA_049650885.1 Alteraurantiacibacter sp.
GGTGTTTATTACACGTCATCCAATCAATTTATGGAGGCTGGCAAACGCCGACTTACCGGCGATACGGCGCGCAGCGCCAATACCGGTGAAGTGCGCGATCTTCGTCGTGTAGCCCGCGACTTGAAGGAGATCGTGGCCGAACACACGCTCAAGAACCGGTTGCTTAAAAAAAGCATGATCTGGTCCTAAGCCCGAACTTCGTCACGATGAAGACGGCGAGTGGGTTTAAGGACAAGACCATTGCACCCAATCAGCTGTGGCAGACGGTCTTTGCCTATCTCAAGATCATCGGCTGGGGCTGATAACACCAATCGACCATCTTCGAGGATCACTCGCTGTACCTCATCGCTATCACGCAAGCCTGAGAAACGTCACGTCCGCCGACGCCGAGTTCGGCCGGGCGGAAGCCATAATCAAACAGCGAGAAACGATCAAACGCCAAACGCTCGAACATCGGCGGTTGCAACACCGCAAGCTTGCCGCCTAACATTAATCAGTCGGATGAGCCGAAACACTCGCCTGCTTCAAACAGCCAAATGTCTGCAACTATCTGACACCGGACGATTTGGAAATGCCAGAATCCAAATCATGAGGTTAACCGGATAAGATGATGCGGGCAGTTTTGAAACGGATATCCAATTTCAGAGGATAGGAATGTATAGTACAAACTCACATAATTCGGGGGGCACCCCCTTAAACCTTCGGCAAACTCTAGCTTTATTTTTCATAAGCGTATCATTCCTTGTCCTGTCTTATGTAGCTATAGTATGGAGTGGAAGCCATCCTATATCATTCTATCTCAGAGATCCGGCAGCGACATTCAATTTCATGCCTCTGGCTGGAGCAATCTCCAGTTTGGGTGTTTTCGCCCTTTTGATATCAGGTGTCATTGGCGTTTTCGTTTCCTTTCACGTATCGCAAGATCAATCTTTGTTGCGCAAGGTAGGGCTGTTCAATCTTTTTCTTGCATGCGACGACTTCTACATGCTTCATGATAGTTTTCTGCCCTTGGTCTTGGGGATTTCACAACTCTACCTTTTTGCTTTATATGGTCTTTTGTGCCTTGCAATTGTATACAGATATGGCCGGTCTCTTACAGGAATTGAACATATAGGACTTTATATATCTATAGCGTTATTAGGATTATCAATTCTACTTGATATATTTGTTCGATACTCCGAAAATCAGGTTGTAGTTGAAGATAGTTTCAAGTTTTGTGGCCTAATTCTCTGGTTAACGTACTGGGTGAAGCGCTCCCATCTCACCCTTCGGCACGCTACCCGTACCGCCGCACGCAGAATTATTACTGTTCCCTCTCAGTAACAGACAAAATTCAGACCGCCCCACTCATTTATACGGCTGATGGTGGCTATATGTCTTTTTTGATTTGACGTGACCCCATTCTTTACCCCAGCCGGGATCGGAGTCGGACTGCGTTTTTGAGCATGAGCGCGGTTGAAGCAGGCCATTGCTGATTCAGTTCAGCGGCGAACGCTGCCGGTGTTGCGTAGGCGAGGGAGGAGTATTGTCACTTCCGGTTGTAGTTATCCACCCAGGCAACGATCTCGACCCGCGCGTGGATAAGGCTTGGGAACAGCGTCTCGTTCAGCAGTTCATCGCGCGTCCGACCGTTGAAGCTGTCGCATAAGCCGTTCTTCACCGGTTTGCCTAGCCAGATCGGCGGTCTTCGCTCCCGCCTCTGCTTCCTTCAGCACGCCAACGATCTGCCCGTCATTAAGCTTTTTTCTCTTCATCTCGTCCGTCCTTCTGTCAGGACCGGACTCTCATCGAACTTTGAGGAAAGTCGTGGAGTCACGTCCGGACGTACAAAGACGTGTGGGGTGAATTTCAAGGCAATGCCGTTGAGTGGCTGGCCGGAATAGTATTCGATGGCCCGCAACAGTTCTCCGACTGGTTGCGGTTCAAGAATGGCGACACGAATGTTGGCGGACGCTAGCGGCCAATCCAACCCTATAAATGGCGGATTTCCCGGGGTTTTACAACCTTCAGCGTATGTCGAGGAACAATGAAATGGTGCCCAGAAGAGGCATCGCACTGGTGGCCTAAATTCCTGTTTCCATTGATCTAATTGTTGCGGCCTCATCGAAAGGCCCACAAAAAGGCCCGCTGGCTTCCGATCCAACGCCACAACCATCTGATATCGAACAGTATTTTAACCAAGCGCAATCTGCGGAAGGTTCGAAACTCCAATGACCGCTTAGCGCCCCAATTTCAGACCTCGGGGCAATTCCATGAGATACCTGAAAGCGGTCATCGGCAGGATCAGACGCGAAAGCCGCCGTCATGGTGCTATGGGGTGCCAAGCCCAATACCCGTTTCTAAAAGCAATCAAGCCGGAAACTTTGTTTCCGCCAGCAAGATGGCCCCGCTGATACCGGAATCGGGATAAAGTGCTGGTGCGACAATTCGACTAGGTGCCGCATTGGGGAAGTACCCGCCGTCTATTTCACTGAACCTTTGGCGCACCCTTTCCATAAGGTTGGGCGTATCCAGAACGCCACCTCCCAAGACGATCACCTCAGCTGCAACCATCGCGTAGATCGCGTGACATAGCTGAGCCAGATAGTCAGCGATGATCAAGTGAGCTTCGTGATCCGTCGGCAGTTCGGAAAGCGACGCGCCCCACCGAGCCTCTATCGCGGGTCCAGATGCGAGTCCTTCAAGGCAATCGCCATGGGCCGGGCATATTCCGTCAAAGCCGCTATCGGCGTCGGGCCTGCGCGGAAAGATATGGCCCATTTCGGGGTGCGCGGCGCCATGGACAGGTTTGCCATTCAGGATGAGCCCACCGCCGATCCCTGTCCCCACCGTCACATAAGCCAGTGACCCGGTGTTGATGCCTGCGCCATATTGATGTTCGCCAAGCGCTGCACCATTCACATCGGTGTCGAACGCGATCGGGACTGCAAATTTGTCCGCGAAGTATCCAGCCGCGTCGCATCCTGCCCAGCCTGGTTTGGGCGTGTTGCCGATCTTTCCCCATTCCGGATCATCGGTGTCGACGATGGCAGGTCCGAATGTAGCAATGCCGATTGCGGATAACGGTCCCATCTGAGCGAACCACTGGGCGGCTTCGCCAAGTGTATCAGATGGATTTCGCGTCGGGATGGTGTGCCGGGCTTCTATGTTCATCGGCGACGTTCCGACCGCGAGGACAAACTTCGTACCGCCCGCTTCTATTGCACCGAAGCGTGGTAGGCCGGCGGTCATGTTTTTACTGTCCCGACAAGTTCGCATCGGTCGCCATCGATTGCCAATTGCAACAAGGGTGCTGGACTGCCGCCGAAGCGGGCGTTTGCTTCTACCGGGTCGCCTGGCACGCCCCCGCCCTTCAACCCCCAGAAATCGACGAAGCTGGATACGACAAGTTCGTTTGAGACGAACCAGCTGTAGGTCTGGAACGAATCCTGCTCGGGATTGGCCATTACGAGCCCCGAACCGTTGAGAGGGCGGTAATCCCCGAAGAGTGTATCAGCGACCATTCCGTAGAGTCCGTTGGGCGCATCCCGCAGCTCCGGCGCAAATGTCCCGCGCTGGGTAGCCCAGAAGGCGTAGTAGCGACCCTGATGATGGACCAGGTGAGCGCGCTCCAGCTCATTATTGACGCCATCGGCATGGATTAATGGAGGGCACAGAGACCAGCCCTGCTCCTCTCGCTTTGCAATGCCCATAGCGCCGTTGAAGTCGCTGCTCGCATTGGCAAGTGAAGCGGTAAAGACCAGATATTCCGCGCTGTCTGCCGGATCCCGGAAAAAAGCAGGATCGCGAAAAGCCTTTATCTTGCCTGCTTCGCCCTCGTGGGCATCGGCCAGCTGATATTGCGGGCTCGCGCCTGTCAGGCACGGCTCGGGCGCGCTCCAGTCCACTGGCAGACCATCGGCGGCAAGCTCGGCACGCGACTGGAACAGTGCCTGCTGATAGCCTCCCGGCTTCGTCGCAACGCCCGCCGCTGTGAAGAACAGGTGCACCGTTTGGCCTGTCTTCACTGCCGAACCGGCCCACTCGCGTTCGTAAGGTACAATCTGGTCAGGCAGCACATCGCCAAGGTCTGTCCATTGGCCAGCCGCTCGCTCCAGCAAACGAATTTTCGCTTCGAAATGGCGCAGCGCAGGATCGCCTCGGTCAATGGCCGAGAGGGCCATCCACAATTCGCGGCCACCGCAATCGGCTATGCGCCCGGCCATATTCTGAATGGGCCACATATCCCAATAGATGCGCTGATCGCAGAGCCCTGCACGATCAAGCTTATCGATAGCCGGGATGCGCATCGTATCGGCAATTGACAGCTGCTTGATGTGGGCCGGTGCCCAGACACTCGTCATCACACTATCCCGCTAAAGGCAAAAATCGGGGGCCGACCGAGGGGAGGAAATTCCCGGCCGGCCCCATCTCCAACGTTCTCGATTAAAAATCGAGACGAATGGAAGCAGAAATCGTCCGCCCCGCAATCGACCGCGCGCGGACGATGTTGTTGCCGGGGATCGAACCTTCTTCGGCTTCGGTGTAACCGTAGACATCGAACAGGTTGTTCGCATTGACCGAAAGCTCCAGCCGGTCGACCGGACGGATCGCCACAAAAGCATTCACCTGAGTGTAGCCGGGCAGGACGAGGTCGTTGTTGTCCTGCGTGAAGCTCTCGGTCGTGCCGATCGCGTTCAGACCCACGGTGAAAAAATCGCTTTCGTATTGCGCGGTGCCCTGGAACACGAGATCGGCCTGACGACGCGGCGTGTTGCCGATGATGGCCGGACTGAGAGCATCCTTGATCTCGGAATCGGTCCAAGTGGCACCCGCTGAAAGCGAGAACGGCCCGACGGAATAGCTGCCTTCCAATTCGACGCCGAACGCCTCGTACTTGTTATCGGTCAGCAGCAGCGGAGCGATCTCCACATTTGTTTCCGAAGTCTTTGCGTAGAAAGCCGTCGCATAAAGGCGCGCACCGCCGCCCTGGTATTTCACGCCTGCTTCAAGCTGGTCGACGTCGGCAATGACGCCGCTGTCACCGCCCGGCGTATCGCCGGTAACCGTGCTGACGGCCGGTGAGAAGAGGCTGCGATCCGCCGTATGGCGCCCACCCTGACTGTAGCGCGCAAAAATCGAGAGATCATCGCTCAGCAGGTAGTTCGCGCCGACAGAGAAGGACAGGTAGCCGAAATTGTAGTCGACCGGCGCAAAGCTATCGGGCTGGATCCAGCTGGTTTGAGCTTCAGCCGGCGAAATCGTTCCGTCACCGTTAAAGTCGTATGGAATCGTACCGGGGCGTGTCGATACACCTGTATCGGGACCGCCGATGCGACCTTTCGCCGTACCGAAATCATACCGGACGCTGCCATCCAGAGTGAGCGCGCCGAACTCACCGCTGATGGAGCCGAACGGAGCATAGGTTTTATACGTCACGTCATAAATGCGGCGGCAGCAATTGCCAAAGAAGCTCGCCCCGTAGCCGACAGTGCCATCCTGCGTCACAAGGTTGCCCGCAGCATTGCGAATATCGAGCAACACGGCGTTGCCATCGCCTTGGGTGGTCTGGAGATGCGAAGTCCACAGCCAGGTCGTGTTGACCTCCTGCTCGCTCGCATAGAAACCGGCCAGCAGCGTGCCGCCGCCGCTACCCCAATCGAGATCGCGCGAGATGCGCAGGTCGTTGGTGATGTTGCGCAGCCCGTTGAGCCGGGTGTTGAACATGACAATCTGGCTGACGATGCCGTTGCCACCTAAGGCAGCGGGATTGGCAACCGTTTGACCCTGGCTGGGGCCGCTCGCGAAGACCAGCGAGGAGCCGGGACCACCGATGCCGTCGGCCACACCTTGTGCAGCACCTGCGCTGGCAGGGAACGGGGACAGGAAACCGCCCTTGTTGTCGGCAGCGCGGAACCGTTCGGTTACGGTCCAGCCACCGAACTCGACCTCGGCTTCGAACCCGATGGCGACTGATTCCACTTCCAGCCCGTTGCGGAAATCGAAATTGGCGACACGGTTGTCACGGCCAAGAGTGACCGGATCGGTCCAGTACTGCGACTGCAAAGCGTCGGTAGCCGGATCGAAGCCCGCGATGGGCGTGTAGTTCGGATCACCGGGTGCGCCAGTCACCAGCACCGGCTGCGGCAGAAACGTGGCCGTCTGGTCGTTGAGGTACTTGCCGTAGAAGCGAATGTAACCTGCGTCGAATTCGCGTGTGTAATTGGCCTTTATCTGGCCGCCCTTAAACCCGTCATAGCCGATGTCGCGCGGGCCTTCGCCCTGACGATAGAACCCGCCAATGTGGATGAGGTCGACATCGCTGAGCGAGGTGCCGTAATCGAAATCAACACGGTTGCTGTCGAAGTCGAGTCCCGTGCTCAGGACGATGGCGCCGCCTTCGTCCTTACCTGTCTTCGAGATAAAGTTGATGATGCCGCCCGGCGAGTTCGATGCAAATGTCGACGCCGAACCGCCACGAATGGCCTCGACGCGGCCGACAGTCCGGTCCGCGCGAATGAAGTTATCGGAGTTGCCGAACACGATGTCGCCGAATTCCAGCACCGGCAGGCTGTCTTCCTGCAGCTGAATATAGCGAGCACCGCCGGTCGAAACCGGAATACCGCGCACTGCGATATTGGCGTTGCCTTCTCCGCCGGATGCCTCGGAACGGATGCCGGGAATTTGCCGAATCAGGTCGGCGGAAGAGCGCGGGTTCAGGTCGGCGATGGATTCTGCATCGACCGCACTCACGGAGATTGAAGATTCAAGCCGGTTTTGCCCGCGGGCCACACCGGTAACGATGATAACATCGTCGTCGAGAACCGGTTCGCCATCTGCGGCGGGCGCGCCCTGCTGACCAAGAGCAGGGCTGGAA
>JBASBA010000081.1:0-5632 GCA_049650885.1 Alteraurantiacibacter sp.
GAGAAAAGGCGTTCGATCGGATCATGATCCGCCCTTTGAAATTCTGGGAAGACAAGGGCATCGGGCTGACCCTGGGTGAGACGGTTACGCGCATCAACCCAGAGGCGAAGGAAATCCATCTCGCATCGGAAGAGCGCATTGGATACGGGCGGCTGATCTGGTCTGCTGGCGGAGATGCGCGCCGCATGTCCTGCCCCGGCTCCCACTTGGATGGCGTTCACGCCGTAAGAGACCAGCGGGACGTGAACCAATTGATGGCCGACCTGGAAGGCGGCGCCAAGAAATTCGTGGTGATCGGCGGGGGCTATATCGGGCTGGAGGCAGCCGCCGTGCTGCGCAAGCTGGGCTGCGATGTCACGCTGGTTGAATCGATGGATCGCCTGCTCTCACGCGTTGCGGGCGAAGATCTGTCCAATTTTTTCGCCGAGGAGCATCGCCGCCAGGGCGTTGACCTTCGACTGGGCTGCAATGTCGAGCGGCTTGAGGGAGAGCAGCGCGTAACGGGCGTGACACTATCCAATGGAGAGACCATTGCCTGTGATGCAGTGGTGGCAGGCATCGGTATCGTGCCCTCTGTCGGCCCGCTGATCGCGGCCGGTGCGGCAGGCGCCAATGGCGTGGATGTATCGGATATCTGTCACACCAGTATCGAGAAGGTTTATGCCATCGGCGATTGCGCCGCCCATGCCAATCCCTACGCCAATGGCGCGGTGATCAGGCTGGAAAGCGTGCAGAATGCCAATGACATGGCCAACACAGTGGCAAAGGCCATTTGCGGCGATCCGCAACCCTACGATGCAATGCCCTGGTTCTGGTCGAACCAGTATGACTTGAAGTTGCAAACGGCCGGGCTGAATGCCGATTACGACACCACGGTGCTGCGCGGCGATCCGGCCCAGCGCAGCTTCTCTGTCATCTACCTGCGTGATCGCGTGGTGATTGCGGTGGATGCGGTGAACCGCACCAAGGATTACGTGCAAGGTGGCAAGATGGTGAAGGCGCGCGCGGAAATCGATCCCGAGCTTCTGATGGATGACGAGGTTCCGCTCAAGGAAATGCTGTAAGGCGCGCAAGCGCCCAGCGTGCCGCCTCCGCCACCACCGGATCGGGATCTGCGGTCAACCCCTCCACCTGCGCGGCCAGGGTAACATCACCATTGTTGCCCGCGGCAATCAGGCAATTGCGTATAAAGCGATCCCGCCCCACACGCTTGATCGGTGAGCCGGAGAATTTCGCGCGGAATGCTGCATCATCAAGCGCCAGCAGTTCCGCCAGATCCGGCGCGACAAGATCTTCGCGCGGAGCAAGTTTTGCGTGGCGTGCTGCGGTTTGCGCAAACTTGTTCCACGGGCACACGGCCAGGCAATCATCACAGCCATATATGCGGCTTCCCATGGCCTCGCGAAACTCTTCCGGGATCGGGCCTTTGTGCTCGATGGTGAGGTAGGAAATGCACCGCCGCGCATCCAGCCTGTAGGGCTGGGGAAAGGCGTTGGTGGGGCAGGCATCCTGACACGCGCGGCACGAACCGCAGCGGTCCTCGTGCGGCTTATCCGCAGCAAGTTCCAGCGTCGTGTACATCGCCCCGAGGAACAGCCAGTTTCCGTGATCGCGGCTGACCAGATTGGTGTGTTTGCCCTGCCAGCCGATACCCGCGACCTCCCCCAGCGGTTTTTCCATGACGGGAGCTGTATCCACGAACACCTTCAGCTGCGTCTCTGGCCGCTGCTCTACCAGCCAGCGGGCCAGCGCCTTCAGCGCCTTTTTCACCACATCGTGATAATCGCGCCCTTGCGCATAGACCGAGATTTTCGCCTCGCCATCTGCCAGCGGATTGACATCCGGGGCATAGCTCATGCCCAGCGCGATCACGCTGCGCGCTTCGGGCCACATGCTTTGCGGCCCCTGCCGCACATCGGCGCGATCCTGCATCCAGCCCATATCTCCGTGAAAGCCTGCATCCAGCCATTCATGCAGCCGCCGCGCCTGCTCGGGGTTATCGGCGGCAGGCGCGATGCCCACGGCGGCAAAGCCCAGCTCACGCGCCTTCGCCTTCAGCGCATCCTCAAGCGAATGGGTTGCACCGTTGTTAACCATAAAGCGGGTTGCCCTCGTTCATTCCTGCGCATTAGCTGATAGGGCATGGATATGGCGACAGGCGAATTAGCAAAGCACGTGGACACCAATCGCAATCTGGCAATCGAGGCGCATGGCCTGGTCAAGCGGTTTGACGGGGTGCTGGCGGTGGACGGCGTGGATATCGCCGTGCCCGAGGGTGCGATCTACGGCATTCTTGGCCCCAATGGCGCGGGCAAGACTACCAGCCTGCGCATGTTGCTGGGCATTATCGACCCCGATGAAGGCTATCGGCGCGTGCTGGATGCGGAAAAACCGCAGGATGTGGCGCGGCGCATCGGTTATCTGCCCGAAGAGCGCGGACTTTATCCATCGATGAAAGCCTATGAGGCCATCGGTTTCATGGGCGCACTGCGCGGCCTGCCGCTGAACCAGGGCCGTGCGCGCGGCAAGGTGCTGATGGAAGAACACGGGCTAGGCCACGCCATCAACAAACAGATCCGCCAGCTGTCCAAGGGCATGGCGCAAACTGTGCAATTGCTGGGCACGCTGGTGCACGAGCCGCGCCTTGTCGTGTTTGACGAGCCTTTCAGCGGGCTGGACGCCATCAACCAGGGCAAGCTGGAGGGATTGATCCGCGGCCTGGCCGACAAGGGTACAACAGTCATCTTCTCCACCCACGTCATCGCCCATGCCGAACGATTGTGCGAAAACATCGCCATTATCGCAGGTGGCAAGGTTCCCTATGCCGGCAGTGTCGAGGAGGCGCGGGATCGCATCCCCGCGCAGGTGCGGCTGGAAACACGCAATAGCGAAGGCGCGTGGCGAAGCGCCTTGCCCGATAGCGCGCGCCGCAACGGCGCGTTCTGGGACTTTCCTCTTCCTGAAAGCGGGGTGGAGCCGTTGCTGAAAGCCCTTGTCGAAGGGCAGGCCGGTATCCAGTCGCTCTCTATCGAACGGGCAGGCTTGCACGATGCCTTCGTTGCCATCGCCGGGGAGGCCGCGGCCCGAGACATGGTGACGCAATCGACCGGAGAAGCAGCATGAACGGCGTGAAAAACGGCGGGCGCCTGTCCATCTGGCGCGCGGCCTATGTTGTGGCCAGGCGCGATTTTACCGCGATCCTGTTCAGTCGCGCATTCATCTTCTTCCTGCTTGGCCCGCTGTTTCCGGTGGCGGTTATGGCGCTGGCGGGCAGCGTGGGCGCACAGGTGCAGTCGGAAGCGTCCGCCGCCGATGTCGGCATTGCGATGGAAGCTGCCGATGTTGACGCGATGCTGTCCGCGCACGCGTCCGTTCGCGATCTTGTTGGCCCCGCATTGCCGCGCATGGTGGAGCTGGAGCGGCTTGCTCCGGGCGAGACATTCGACGCCGCCACTTATCTGGCAAACCGGCAGGGCAGCCTTGCCGCCATTGTTACCGGCACGCCGCAACAGCCGCAGCTTACCGCGACCGAAGGTCGGCTTGAACGCTGGCAGGGCATGGTGGCGCTGGTTGCCGCCAACGCATCCAATCCGGGTGCGCAAACCTATCCCGCCGTGGGCACAACACTGGTGGAAACCAGCGGCGCATCGGAAAACACCGGTCGAATGCGCACCGCACAGGGCGGGCAATTGCTGTTGTTCCTGCTCATCATGCTGCTGGCCAGCATGGTCCTTTCCAACCTGGTGGAGGAAAAGGGCAACAAGATCATCGAGATACTAGCCGCCGCCGTCCCGATGGATGCGGTGTTCCTGGGCAAGCTGTTTGCCATGCTGGGCATCTCCATCGTCGGTATCGCGGTGTGGGGCACCACCGGCTTTGCCATCCTGACGGCGGGCGGGGTTTCCCTGTCCGATTATGCCAATCCGGGGGTTGGCTGGCCGATGTTCTTCCTGCTGTTCGCCGTATATTTTGCGATGGGCTACTTGCTGCTCGGCTCCATCTTCCTTGCCGTGGGATCGTTGGCCGCAACCGTGAGAGAGGTGCAGACCCTGTCCATGCCCGCCACCATGTTTCAGATCCTGGTGTTCTTTTTTGCCAGCCTTGCTGTCACCGACAGGGGAGGCTGGCTAGAATACACGGCCATGGCATTCCCGCTCAGCTCTCCCTTCGCGATGGTTGCGCGTGCCGCGGTGGACGAGGCCATCTGGCCGCATCTGGTGGCGCTGGCATGGCAGGCATTGTGCGTGGCCTTGTTCGTAAAGGCGGGCGCCAGCCTGTTCCGCAAGCGCGTGATGCAATCGGGCCCCCGCGGCGCGAAAGGCAAGCGTTCACTGACAAGGCTTTTGGGCGGGATGTTCAGGAACAGTTCTGATCCAACAGGATAGAAGGTATGTCATGAACACAATCAACACCACCCGTCGATCCGCCCTCACCTGGCTTGGTGCTGGCGCGTCCATCCCCGTCCTCGCCGCCTGTGGTGGCAGCGAAGCGCGGGCACAAAGCTATCCCGTGTCCTATTCCCAAGCCGAATGGCGCCAGCGCCTGAGCGCGCAGGAATTTCGCGTGTTGCGCGATGAAGGGACCGAACGCCCCTACTCCTCGCCGCTTAATGAGGAGAAGCGCACCGGCACCTATGTATGCGCGGGCTGTGGCAACGATGTGTATGCCAGCCGCCACAAGTTTGAAAGCGGCACCGGATGGCCCAGCTTCTGGCAGCCGGTCAGTTCAGCCGCCGTAGGATATTCCTCCGATCGCAAGCTGGGGTATTCCCGCCGCGAGGTGCATTGTGCCGATTGTGGCGGCCACCTTGGCCATGTGTTTAACGATGGCCCGCAACCTACCGGCAAGCGGCACTGCATCAATGGCGTGGCGATGGATTTTCGCCCCGCCTGATCCCGCCTTCTAGCGGATGACGCGATAGACGTGCAGTGCGCCCCGGCTTGCTGCATCGTCACGCTTCAGCCAGCCTGGCACATCCCCCGAAACCAGCGCGTTGGCGAAATTATCTGGCGATGTGGTGCGGTACAGGGCCACATCGGCTGATGTCGCACAGATCGCGATGATATCTACATCGTAGCTGGCGACGATCGTTTCTGCCTGTTCGGGCGATCCGGTAAGGGCGGTCAATACATCCACCATGGGCCGCTGATTGCGGTGATAGCTGGCGGCAACGATCCTATGCTCGCTCTTGCCAAGAATTTGCGGGCCGATATCAAGCGGCGCCAGAACCAGTCCTGCTGGCATACGCGCCAGCCTGTCGAAATCACATTCCCCCGTCTCGCCCATCGGCAAAACTTTGGGTGACGTGTTGGCGCCGGAAAATTTGCCATCCAGCGGTGATGCAAAGGCACCGGCGAACAGCGGTGTGGTCAGGCCGATTGCAGCAAGGGTCGCCAGCACTCTTGGCACTGGCGCTGCAATGGCGCGCGCCCTGGGCAGAAATTCGGCCAGCAGCAACGCGGCAAAGGGTATCGCCAGCAATTGCGCCACCACGCCTTCACGCATGACCAGCAGGGAATAGCCGCCCGCTGCCAGCGCAAACAGGAAATACAGCGTGCAAGGCAAGGCGCGTCCCCGGTGAAACAGCCCGTTGCAATGCGCCCGCCACCACCCCAGCACGATAATGCCCAGC
>JBASBA010000082.1:0-9101 GCA_049650885.1 Alteraurantiacibacter sp.
ATTAATAGACAGAAAATATTGTCTATTGATGCATTTTAAGAAATACGGCTTTCCATCAGTGGCCATTCTGGTAGCTTATAGCTTCCAGAATTAACAGGAATTTATCTACTATCATTCGATTTTATAAGTGTATAAAATAGATTGATTAGTAAACTGTGCGCTTCGATACACAGTGCATAAGGTTTATTGCCGACTCTACTAAGATGGTGACATAGGAAGTAAATGTATCATCTATGTTGTTTACAGCTTTTATTAGTATCTTCATCTAATGCGTAGCTTTGTAATTAACATTTATGGTTTTTCGCTTCGGCCCTGTTGGGGATTGAAACTACAGAGGTCAAGACCGTAGAGATCGAAGCAGCAAAGAATCTGAGTTCTACCATTGAGCTGAGCGCTTTGTTTTGTTGTTGAGATCCGTTTAGCCACTTTTACTGAGTAGAGGATTTTGTGTGAACATTCAGCATCTGCAAACCGATTTTTTAGTCATTGGCGGCGGCACCGCAGGCACCATGGCGGGTATTAAGGCTAAGCAAGCCAACCCCGAAGCAGACGTGTTGATTCTGGAGAAGGCGAACATTCGTCGAAGTGGTGCGATCGCTATGGGTATGGATGGTGTCAACACCGCTGTCATTCCCGGTAACTCCACCCCCGAGCAATACGTTCGAGAAATTACCATCGCCAACGACGGTATTCTAAACCAAAAGTCGGTTTATCAAACCGGACGCTGGGGCTTTGAAGTGATTCAAGAGCTAGAAAGTTGGGGCGTAAAGTTTCAAAAGGATCGCGAAGGTAACTACGACCTCAAGCAAGTGCACCGCGTGGGTAAGTATGTACTTCCTATGCCCGAAGGCAAGGATCTGAAGAAGATTCTTGCTCGCCAAGTAAAACGCCATAAAGTGAGAGTTACCAACCGCGTCATGGCCACTCGCGTCATGGTAAAAGATGGTCGAGCCATTGGAGCTGTCGGCTTTGATACGCGAAAAGGAGACTTTGTTGTTATTCAGGCTAAGGCAGTTGTGCTCTGTACCGGGGCTTGCGGAAGGCTGGGCTTACCTGCTTCAGGCTATCTGTATGGCACCTACGAGAACCCTACCAACGCGGGCGATGGCTACTCTATGGCCTACCATGCAGGAGCGGAACTCACGAATATTGAGTGCTTCCAAATTAATCCGCTAATCAAAGACTACAACGGCCCGGCCTGCGCCTACGTTGCCAGTCCCTTTGGAGCTTATACAGCCAACGCTGAAGGCAACCGCTTCATCAACTGCGATTACTGGAGCGGCCAAATGATGTTGGAAACCTGGAAAGAGCTGAATTCAGGGAAAGGGCCGGTACACCTAAAGATGTATCACCTGGACGACGACACCATCTCAGAAATTGAGCAGGTTCTATGGGCTAACGAACGGCCCAGCCGCGAACGATTCCACGAAGGCCGAAAGCAGGACTATCGTAAGCATGGCGTCGAAATGAACATCTCGGAGATCGGGCTTTGCAGCGGTCACAGTGCCTCCGGGGTCTGGGTGAACGAGAAAGCAGAAACAACAGTACCCGGTCTGTATGCTGCTGGTGATATGGCTAGCGTACCGCATAACTATATGATTGGAGCCTTTGTTTCTGGGCGACTGTCAGGTATCAACGCCATGGATTATATTCAGGAACTGGAGCATGTGGAACCCGATGAGGATTTCCTCGCTGCTGAGAAGGCTCGCATTTACGCACCGTTAGACCGCCCGAATGGGGTTCCACATACTCAGGTGGAATACAAGCTGCGCCGCTATGTGAATGACTATCTCCAACCGCCAAAATCTCCTACCAATATGGATATTGGTCTAGCTGCTTTTGAGAACTATCATGAAAGCTTAGACCTAATGGGCGCACAAGATCCACACGAGCTGATGCGCTGCATGGAAGTTCACTTTATTCGCGACTGTGCGGAGATGGCTGCTCGGGCTTCTCTTTACCGGAAGGAGAGTCGATGGGGACTGTATCACTATCGACTAGACTATCCTGAAAAAAACGATGAAGAATGGTTCTGCCATGCGAACCTCAAAAAGAACGAGGCTGGAGACATGGAAATGTTCAAGCGAGACGTAGAGCCTTATATTGTTGATGTGAATCTGGAGCAAGAGATTTATGATGTGGCGGTGAGATAGCCCTCATCCTTCAATCCCTTCTCTCCCTAGAGAAGGGGAGTTCTTACAACAACTATCATTTGCCCTTCATTCAAAACTCTCTTTATGGCCTTAGCAACCCAACGTGTCGATGTCCCCGTTATTGTGGACGAATCTAAATGTCTCGAAAAATGCGTTGCCTGCATTGAGGTATGCCCGCTTGATGTCTTGGTGAAAAATCCAGAGACCGGAAAAGCCTACATGAAATATGACGAATGTTGGTTCTGCCTTCCTTGCGAAAAGGAATGCCCCACCAATGCTATCACCGTTCAAATTCCGTTTTTGTTGCGCTAGGGAAATTTCCAATCATGACTAATACAGACACACCTACTACCATCGATCTTGAAGTTATGCAGTGGGTAGACATGTTGAAATCGGAAGATCTCAATGATCGCCTCGTTGCCGCTAAAGCGCTTCAGCACATGGGTGACGAAGACACCATTGATGCCCTAATTGGCGTCCTTGATGATGAAAGCCCTGCTTTACAAGAAATTGCTATCACGGCTCTCTGGGAAATGGCTAATCCAGTCGTGGTTAAACCCTTACTCAGATGCCTTGGTTCAGACCGTGAAGAGGCTGTACGCGCAGAAGCGCTCTTGGCACTAAAAGAGATCGTTTCCCCAGACGATCTGCTCACGCTGCTAGATGCCATTCATATAGACGACGAACAGACTCAGCTCAACGTGCTGATACTACTGCGCAAAATTCACGATGCCCAGGCTCTTGCCTACGTTCTGCCTTTCTTTGAGTCGGATAGTCCCGCTCTCAGAGAAGCCTCGATAGTTACCCTGAGCTATCTTAATCAGGTCGTGCACTGCGAGCCTGCTCTGGCCCTGGCCAAAGATCCTGTAGAACAGGTTCGTCGTTCGGCAATGCTGACCCTGGGCCACTTAACTGACGATGCGGTGGTGCCTCTGCTTTGTGAAGCCGTGACTGCTGACCCCGACTGGCCAGTGCGCCGTAATGCTGCCCAGGCTCTAAACGTTCATGGTACAGAGGCTGCTTTACCCACCCTTACCAAAGCTATGGAAGATGAGCACTGGCAGGTGCGAAAGTTTACGGCTCGTGCTTTACAAAACGTCGCTACCCAGTCCACTATTCCCTGCCTGATCAAAGCCCTTTCCGATGAATATTCTGACGTTAGGAAAGAAGCCGCGATCGCCCTTGGGAAAATTGGCCATCCTGACGCCCTATCCGCTCTACAGCAAACTCTAGACGATCCTGATAGAGACGTGCAAATTTTCTCTGAGCGTGCCATCCAAGCCATTCAGAAGCAGCTAGCGGAAGCGCCTAATGTCTAATCATTCCTCCCCTTTCATTTCTAATACCTATTCAGTGCCCGACGCTACAACCGAAAATCCTGCTATAGAAGCCAGAAAACAACAGGTTACGGCTTACCTCAAAAGAGTCATTGAACCCACACTTAACAATAATATTGTCGAACTGGGTATGGTTCGTAATCTGCGCGTGGTCGATGACTATGTTTATCTAAAGCTGTATATTGGGGTTCATCAACACTTTCTTCAGGATGAGACCCAGCGGGTTTTAGACAATTTGAGCTGGTGTAAGAAAGCCTATATTCAGCTTTGCACGATTCCGGGTGTGCGGACAACGCTGGCCGTTTCTAGTGGCAAAGGCGGCGTAGGCAAATCAACAACAGCGGTGAACTTGGCCGCTGCACTGACTAAAGCCGGAGCAAAAGTAGGCGTCCTAGATGCGGATATCTACGGCCCCAATGTACCTCAGATGCTGGGATTAGGCCACGCCGAGGTAGAAGTTGTAGACACTGCCGAAGGAAAAAGGTTTAAGCCCTTGGAGGCTCATGGCATTAAGGTCATGTCGGTGGGTCTATTGGCCGAGCCTGATCACCCGCTGGCTTGGCGAGGGCCAGTGTTGCACAAAATTATTACCCAGTTTATTCAAGAGGTGGACTGGGGAGAGCTGGATTATCTTTTAATTGACCTGCCACCCGGCACGGGCGATGCCCAAATTACAATTATTCAAGAGAGTCCTATTTGTGGAGTCGTGATGGTGACGACGCCGCAGCAGGTTGCCGTATCTGACGTGCGGCGCAGTATTCACATGTTTCATCAGGTAGGGGTGCCAGTGCTGGGAATGGTAGAAAATATGAGCTATTTAATCTGTGGATGCTGTGGCGATCGCACGTCTATTTTTGGCGAGGGCGGTGGCGAGCAAATGGCCCGAGAGCTGTCTGTTCCGCTGTTGGGGAAAGTGCCAATCGATTCCAAGATCTGTCAGGGCGGTGATGATGGAAAGCCGCTGCCGCTATTAGATGACACGGCACCGCTGTCTGTTGTTTTCGATGCGATCGCAGTAGGCATAAATCAAACCTTCACACCTAGCCTAACACCCCCCGCGTCCAAGCTGTCAGGCTGTGCTTCCTCCGGTTAGAGCCTTAAGGTTTGAAGCGACTTAAGCCTAGAGAAAACGCAAAACAAGTACTGGTTAGGTTGTATATCTTTCCATTAATCTTTCGTGGTGCTACAGAAAATGAAGTCTTCAGGAGAATCTAGATTCAATTCAGCGATTCAAAATACGTTGCATCGTTCTGTAACGCTACAGTTTACGCTCCAACAGGTGTTGTTTTTGAGTATTGCAAGTTGTTCTCTAATGCCCTGGGTTTCACCGCCCATCGCGCTAACCTCAGGAATGGGACTAGCCTTGACTATTCAGAACCCCTTTCCGCAGATTAGTCGATGGATTGCACGTCAGCTTTTACAGTTCTGTGTTGTTTTGCTTGGATTTGGCATGGATTTAGCGATCGTGCTACGAGCGGGAAAAACAGGTGCACTATTTGCAGCCATTAGTATTGGCACAACGTTAATACTCGGCTATTGGTTTGGAAAGTGGCTCAAGATTCCAGTAAAAGCATCTGTCTTAATTTCAGCGGGAACAGCCATTTGTGGCGGTTCTGCAATTGCCGCAGTCGCGACCGTAGTGGGTGCGGCAGAGCAGGAGATTTCGATCGCAATGGGAACAGTTTTTTTACTCAATGCCGCAGCGCTCTATATTTTTCCACTGTTGGGGCACAGTTTGCATCTATCTCCAGACCAGTTTGGCACTTGGGCAGGCATTGCTATTCACGATATTTCCAGCGTTGTCGGGGCTGCATCGTATTTTGATGCAGCATCGTTGGATGTCGCGACGGCGGTTAAACTCTCTCGTGCGCTCTGGATTGTTCCGATCTCACTCCTTTTTGCGTTTCTGTTTCAGCGCCAGACAGCTCAGCTTCAGTACCAGCAGACTCGACGTACAACTCGACGTACAAAGGTACACATTCCCTGGTTTATTGGTTTATTTCTGTTAGCATCACTCATGAGGACATTTGTGCCGAATGTCGCACATTGGTCACCTGTGCTAACGCAATTTTCTGAAGCTGGATTGAAGCTAACATTATTTTTAATTGGAACGGGGTTATCGCTACAGGCACTCAAGGCTGTAGGTTGGAGACCCATCGCTCAAGGAATAGTGCTATGGGTTGTTATCAGTATTAGCTCTCTTGGCATGATTTTATGGCTAGTGCACTGAGCAGTACTAAGGGAGAAGCTTTCAAATAAAGCCCCAATGTACTGGGGTTCGACTATGCTCACCTCTCGATTTCAGCCTTTTGCATTAGGCACTTTATTTTTGAACGAGTCCCTAAGTGAGAGAGCTGCTTGCATTCCAGATTGACGTTACTTGCCTAGAAAAAACAGTTGAATGCCGATTATAAACAAAATTACGGAAACAACTTTTCTAAATAGCACCGGATTAAAAAATTTTGAGAGGGTGACGCCCGCGAATAGTCCAATCGCTACGCTGGGAACTGCAATTGCATAATGGTGCAAAATAGCGCCAGAAAGCCTACCTTGAACAACATGCCCTAACACGACCAAAACAGCATTTCCCCAAAAGAAAGTACTGAGATTGCTTTTAAACTTGTCCTGGCTCCATCGCTGGCTATTACCGTACAAGATAATTGGTGGCCCTGGTAAATTATAGCTGCTGCCCAAAGCACCGCACAAAAAACCAGTGCCATATACCCACTGACGCGATTTCAAAATAGGCATTACCGGATCAAACAAAGCATAGATAGCATAGGCTGCTATCATAATGCCTAATGCTGAAAGCAATGAGTCACCTGGGAAAAACCGTAATATCAAAAAACCAACAGGAATACCTAAAGCCGACCCTATCCATAGATGGGCAACGACGCCCCAGTCAAAAGAACGACGATAGTAAAGACATAGCAACGTGTCGTTAGTCAGCCCGATAATCGCTATCAGAGGAGCCGCCGTGTAAATGCCGATGAGTCCGGAGATAATAGGCATGGCAATTAGCGCGGCTCCGAAACCAGTAACTCCGCTAACAAAAGAAGCCACAGCCACGGTTAAAACAATTATTAATTCTGTGGACATAGTGAGAAAAATTAGAATTTTGTGTAAGCGCTTTGTTGCTCAACAGTTAAAGAAAAAAGCATTCTGAGAACAGGATAGCAAAATAGGAGAGAGCTGTGCGCTAAATATTTAATGGGTCTGTTTCTATTTCTTCGAGTATTATTTGGAAAAGCGCTAGGTTTTAAACTTCTAAATCGAACAATCGAATAAACTAATGGGTTGATTTGAAATTGCAATGCACGGCACAGACAATAAAACATCATCTGTAGTGCTTGAAACAAGTATCCTCAAAGTATCGACAATAATAGAACGGCTCTGACTTGGAGTCCCCTAATTGGCAAATCAGAATTACCTAAAACTGGATACATCGTTTACTCTCTCAAGCTTACGACAGGAGTATGCTGAGGGTGGCCGTTCTCCTCTAGATGTGGTTGAGGCGATTATTGACGCTTTAGAAACTGTTGCTACCCAAGGGCCTACTTCCACTCTCAGAGAAAGGTTGCTAACTAAGCACTTATGTCTACTAAGGAGTCGTTCTTGAATAAGTTACCTATTTCAGACTGATCAAGACTATGAATTCAGTCGCATAAGTAATGAACAATCCGGTAGTTTAATTCCGAACGGATCACAAAGGAAACCGGCTGATAGCTGCATCTCAAGTTTGAGACGCAGCTTAGCTGAAGTACTCCTGCTGTATTTTCTCCTTTACGTTTTCTAGCTCGCGAGGTTCGATCACAAAGCTCTTGGTATTTATTAGCTGAGCGTAACTTCTCTCTCTATCTGTATTTTTGCTGGCGATAAAAAAATCTCGACTGATAGCAGCACTCGCATGATTGATGGCTTCTATGTCAAGTTTTTGCATACGTGAATCGGTTGAACCAACTAGGATATGCTGGCTCGACACGGGCAGGAGAATGCGCTCACACTTCTTAGACTCTGCTAGATAGGATTTATATTGACCATCTGATGTCTGACATAGCGAGATCGTATCGCCCAAAATAAGGCTGTCGCAGGTTTCTGTGTGCAAGAACCAATGGAACGCTCTGAGCTGTTCAATCCTATCTGCTGGGGCCACTGACTCTGAGAATGTCTCTATATGAGCATTGCGAGCCATACTGGGTAGCTCATCTTTAAAGCGTTTGAGAAACGGAGCTGAGAAAGGGTTAGATGCAACCATTTCTGTAGTTACTTGCTCCAATGCAGCAGACAAAAGCTCAGGACTTTCCTTCAACTTCCTTCTAGCGACTTTTTGCTGAGCAGATGTAAGGCTATCGTAAAGTCCTTCTTCGATCTCACCCGCTTTCTTCTGAAATATAATCCTTACAAATCTCTCAAAGTCTGCTCTATTTCCTAATAGGTTCTCAGTCATTTCTAGCATGAGGTCACCGGCTTCTTCTAGCGAGCTGCGAACATGCTTTGTTCTTATAAATAAATGAGCTACTAACTTCGCGATGCACAAACTATTGGAAGACAGATATGTGTTAGCAGTATTTGTACGAAGCTCATTTACCAGTCCAGCATATTCTGATTCGGCATCTGTGATCCGTGTATCAGCTACAGAGCCTTCCAAGCCATAGAAAAAGCGTTCCGCGCCTTTATTTCTGATGCTAGTGTGGTATGCCTCCTCGCCTCGATCAAAAACCCATACTTTGCTTCTTTTCTTCTTTGCCTTTTTAGGCTTGCGACCAAATCCACCATCGCCGGATTCAGGACTGACGAAGCCCTTCTGTAAAAACTGCGGTATGAAGTGCTGATTTTTCCCTGCCATTTGATTAGATCTTACGAGTTACACCGTCTAATTCTAGTCCGTTAATTTAGTCTATATAAGGCTCTCAATCTGTAAACACGACTACTCCACTGTCACCCGCCGCCCCGCCGAGCGCTAGGCCGGTTGACTGGAGCCGCTGGATAAACCGTATAGTCTTTCTCGCCCACAGGTCAGCTACTTCCGGCAGGCGCTTAGTAAAGATGCGGCGGTGACATCCAGGATTTGAGCAGAAGAACTTGCAGACCTGAACAATCAAGGTCAGGCTGAATTTGATACAAGGTAGGTCGGTCAGTGTACGCTCGTAGCAACTATGGATGCGATGGCTGGGCTGTCCACAGATGGGATAAGCGGCTCGGGTTTGGGTAGACGTTAGGTTGAGCGTTAATCGGTGTTCACTGGGCAGCAGAGCATAACTGTCGAGATGAAGCAGATGAAGGCTAGGGAGCAGGCATTGAAGCAGTTCCATGAGCAAAACACCCGAAAGGTAATAGCTTCAATAGTTTCCTGCTATTCGCATCGGATCACCAAAAGCTGGGAAGAACCCTTTCTCAGTGTCGCCTAATAACCGCTGTTGTGCTCTTCAACAGAGCTACTGTTTATGCTGCGCAGGTGTCGCCAGCAAGCTGTCAAACAGGGGATCGCCCCAAGTCATGAGGCGCAGTGAAGGTCTTTCCTCAAAAAGAGTAGAGTCAAAGGTAACTTTGTAAGTAGAGCTTTTGTGCTTCAGCTCCCAGATGCCTGTCTCAACTTCAGAAAATTCAACGC